>NZ_JARAVO010000429.1:0-3085 GCF_033792805.1 Streptomyces sp. PA03-1a | reverse complement strand
TCCCAGGACCCGCCCCTACACCCGGATGCGCAACCCGAACCCGGCCCGCCGCCTCCCCCCATGCGCAACGGCACCCAGCCACCCTCGAAACCGACCTCATCGTTGCGCCCGCGCGATCACCTGGCCCTGCGACTGCCGGCGCGGCCGGAACGAGCAGTGCCACACCGGCCGGGCTGGTCACGCCCCGGCCAGGGCCGCTGCGGCATCCAGCGCCCGGTGCCAGGGATAGTCGGCGGGCTTTCCGGTTCCGGGCTGGTTCGGGACGAAGCCGCCGTCGCCGTAGAGCACGGTCACGCCCATCGCCCGCAGCTTCGCGACGCTTTCCTCGAACTGGTGGTGCTGCACATAGGCCGCGTTCACACAGGGCATCGCCACGATCGGGATGCCCTTGCCGATGCCTTCGGCGGCCACCCCCACCACGAAGTGATGCGTGAGCCCCAGTGCCCAGGAGTTCACCGAGTTGAACGTGGCCGGCGCGAAGACAATGACGTCGGCCGACGGCCAGACATCCGGCTCGCCGGGCCGCTTGTACCGCGACCGCACGGGATGCCCGGTCAGCGCCGCCAGCCCTTCCAGACTGTCCTCCAGCCAGTCCGCCGCGGTCGGCGTGAGCCCCAGGCACACGTCCCAGCCACGCCGCTGCGCATCATCGATCACACCGGCGATGTCGAAAACCGGCGGCGCAGCGCTGGCGAACAGGTACATGGTGCGCGTCATGCCCCCACCCAACCCCCCGTGATGCATTACGCGCAACCGATCCTGCCCGCAGCGGGTGTCGGGGCGATCGCCGATGCCATGGCGGATGCGGCGGGTACTGTTCCAGATGGCTGCAGGGTACGGAGGTCAAAGATGCCCAGAGGTGACCACGAGCACACCGGTACGCGCATTGCCGCCGCCCGAAAGCTCGCCGGTCTGACCCAGCGAGGTCTCGCCCAGACCATCGGTTATTCCTACAGCCTCGTTCACCAGGTCGAGTCCGGTCACAAGCCCGCAAGCCCTGACCTCGTCGCGGCGGTCGCCCGTGCGCTCCGTCTCGATGTCACTGCCCTGACCGGGCAGCCCTATGTGACGGAATTGCAGCAGGACCGGCTCGAGGGCCTCATCCGGCCGATCCGCGAGGCCTTGGATCTGTACGACCTGGGGGCGGACCCTGACCTGCCTGTGCGGCCTGCCGGTCAGCTGGTCGCCGCTGCTGACGACCTGTGTCGCCTGGTCCGTGCCGCGCGCCTCAACGCTGCGGCGACGCTGTTGCCGGCCGTCATAGCCGAGCTCACCACCGCGGCGTACCGCATGCCGTCGACCACGCTGTGGCGCGCGCTCGGATCGACCTATCGCACCGCCCACGACATCACCGTCAAGCTCGGCTACTTCGACCTGTCGACGATCGCCCTCGACCGCATGGCCTGGGCTGCCGACCGTGCCTGTGATCCCCTGCTGGCGGCGGTCCGCCAGTACATGCGCGCACTGGTCTATCACCGCGAAGGCGAGCACCGCATCGGGCTGCGCCTCATCGCCTCCGGGCACGGCCTGGCCGCCGACGCCGAACCAACTCCTGACGCTGTGGCCGTCACCGGTCAGCTGTACTTGGGGGCCAGCGTGATTGCCGCCCGCGCCCGGGACGCCGCCCTCGTCGAGGACCATCTGGACCAGGCGAAGGCCTGCGCGAACCGCACCGGTGAGAGCTCGACGCACTGGCTGTCGTTCGGCCCGACGAACGTCGCCTGTCATGCGGTGTCCGCCCAGGTCGAACTCCACCACTACGACACGGCACTCGCTCTGGCGGCAGGCGTCGAACTCCCCCACAGCTGGGCGCCCTCCAGGCAGGCCCACTTCCACATTGACCGGGGCCGCTGCCAGATGGAGACCGGCCGCACCGACGCCGCCCTGGAATCGATCACCACCGCACGCCGTCTTGCCCCGCAGCAGACCCGTTACCACCCCGGCGCCCGCGAGACGATCAAAGGCCTGGTCTACATGCGGCGCACTACCCCCGACACGCTGGACAACCTTGCCGCATGGATCGGCCTGTAAGCCCGGCTCCATTCGGTGGCACAACCAGCGCAGCCGAGTGTCACGCAGTGGTGACACTTAGCCACCACCGGCGTCCGCATTCTGGAAGCACCTGAACCAGACACCGACGCCGGGGGCAACCGACATGAATGCCGCAGCAAGGCCAAGCGCTTTCATCGAAGACCGTCTCGTGTCACGACAGGCGGAGCCCCCCAGTGGCCGCCTCAAACAGGGCGTGCCCCACACCCGCAATTCCGAGCGACCGCGCCTGCAGCGGTGGGCCGGTGGGGAAGGGGACGCTCACGGCGCGGACCGGCCCCCACTCCTCGCAGCCGGTGCCCCTGTGGCGGACATGGGCGACCTTGCGGCTGCGATCCGCCGGCTTGTGGGCAACGCCTACACCGGCTGCGTCCAGGCCTTGTGCGGGGCGGACTTCGACGTCGTGCTCACCACCTACGGCACCCCCGGTGACCGGATGCTGCGCTGGATGGACCGCTACCAGACCGGCGGGTGCGGGCCGGTCATCGCCAACGTCGAGCGTGACGCGCTGATGTGGCTCGTGCCGCCCGGCACCGTCCACACGTGGGAACACCCGCACGGGTTGTGTTTCGGCGGCCCTTTCATCATCCTCCTGCCGCCGGCCGGAGCCCGCACCGCTCCGGGGCCGCACTGGCGCAAGCCCCAACGGCTCGGGCACCTGGTCGATGCCGACTGCCTGCACCACGCTCTTGGCCGGTTCCGCCCGGACCTGCCGCACCCGGTGATGCGCCTGGCCGGTACACCGCTGCTGCCCGGCACCCCACCCATGCCACTGCTGCCCTCATGAACCCCGCCCCAGGCACCGGCCCGGCCCCGCCCAAGCTGACCAGCACCGAGCAGGAGTTGCTGAACGGCCGCCCATGGAGGGCGGGGGCGTGTCTGCTGTGCGGAGCCACACAGCTGCCGGTGACGCCCATCGTGACCGTCTACCCGCCCGGGCCCCCTGCGGCCCTGGCCAAGTGCCGGGCCTGCATGGCGGCCGGTCTGATCACGCAACGCGCCACCGCAGCCGCCCTCCAGCGCCCCTACTCCCCCG
>NZ_JARAVO010000428.1:0-3126 GCF_033792805.1 Streptomyces sp. PA03-1a | reverse complement strand
CCGCCGGCTCCGCCCCCGACGTCCCGCCGGCGCAGGCGTCCCGGACCGCTGGAGCGGCTGCTGAACCTGCGCGCCCGCCACCCCTCGCCCCTGGTCTCCCTGGTGCTGGTCGTCGCCGCCAGCCTGGCGGTCACCGGCCTGGTGTACGCGACGGGCGACGACCCCGCACCGACCGGCAGCGACAGGGCACTGCCCCAGCCGCCCACGGGCTCGGTCACGGTCACCGCGACCGCCACCGCCACCGCGACGCAGACCTTCACCCCGAGCCCCGCGGGGACCCCGAGCGCCTCGGCGACCCGGTCGCCCACGCGGCCCGGCGCCGGGGCCACCCAACACGTCCCGGCGACGCGCACGCCGAGCGCCGGCCCGCCGCGGAGGGTGCCGGGCAGCAGCTACGGCCAGATCGTCAACGACGCGTCCGGCCTCTGCCTGGACGTGCGGGACGAGGAGTTCGACAAGGGCGACGACGTCATCGTCGCGGGCTGCGACTCCGGCTCCGCCTCCCAACAGTGGCGGGTGGACTCCCGCGGCCTGCTGGTCAACGGCGCGGACTCCTCGTTCTGCCTGGACTCACGCGGTGACACCGATCGCGGCCTCGGCATCTGGGCCTGCTCGTCGGTCGAGGGCAGGAACGCGCGGAACCTGCAGTTCCTGGTGGACTCCCTGGGCCGGATCCGCCCGCAGATCGACCTCGGCACCGCGATGCAGCCGGACGGCTCGACCCCCGGCTCCACCCTCTCCTTCGCTTCCGCCGGCAGCGGCGACGCGCAGCGCTGGCACGCCGGGTAGCCGGCCCGGACGGGCGGGCCACCCGGCGTGCCAGCGGTCTCAGACGGCCTCAGACGGTCTCGGGTGTCCCGGGCATCTCCGGTGTCCCGGGTGTCCCGGGAGTCACCGGTGTCTCGGGTGTCCCGGGCGTCCGGGGCGGCGGGGTCTGCGCCCCGGGCAGTCGTACGAGTGCCACGGTGCCGCCGCCCTGCGCGGGGTGGAGGGCGATGGTGCCGCCGAGCTGCTGCACCGTACGGGCCACGATCGACAGGCCGAGGCCCGAGCCGGGCAGGCTGCGGGCGGAGGCCGAACGCCAGAAGCGCTCGAACACGTGCGGCAGGTCCTCCGGTGGGATGCCCGGGCCGTGGTCCCTGACCGTGAGCTCGCCGCCGTGCAGGTCGACCTCGATCGTGCCGGCCGGCGGGCTGAACTTCACGGCGTTGTCCAGGAGGTTGATCACCGCCCGTTCCAGGGCGGACGGTTCGGCCCGCAGGTACCAGGGGGCCAGCTCGGTGGTGATCTTCAGGTCGGGACCGGTACGGCGCCGCGCCCGCTCCAGCGCCGCCTCCACGACCTCGTGGAACGCCACGGTCTGCGAGGGCGACCCGCCGGGTGCCCCGTCCGGACGGGACAGCTCCTGCAGATCGCCGATGAGCGTGGCCAGTTCGCTTATCTGGGCCTTCACCGACAGCATCAGCTCCCGGCGGTCCTCCGGGGGCAGTTCCCGGCCGGTCAGCTCGCTGCGTTCCAGCAGTTCGATGTTGGTGCGCAGGGAGGTGAGCGGGGTGCGCAGTTCATGACCAGCGTCCGCGATCAGCTGCTGCTGCAGCTCGCGGGAGGAGGACAGCGCGGCCGTCATGGAGTTGAAGGAGGCCGAGAGCCGGGCGATCTCATCGCGGCCCTCGACGGGGATGCGGACGCTCAGGTCCTCGGTGCGGGCGACGTGCTCCACGGTGTCGGTGAGCCGGTCCACCGGCTTCAGCCCCGCGCGGGCCACCCCGAGTCCGGCGACGCTGGCGCCGACCACCCCTATCCCGCTGACGGCCAGCAGGATCACGGCCAGGGTGTTCAGCGGTCCGGTCACCTCGCTGAGCGGGCGGCCCACGGAGATCGCGGCCCGCTCGGTCTGATGGCGGGAGTACTCGATCTGGGCGGGCCGCGTCAGCACCCGCATCTCCGTGCCGTCCTTCGTGGTCACGGTCTGCAGCGACTCCGACGCGTCACCCCGGACCACGGCCAGGTCGGCCTCGCTCACCGGGAGCATCTCGTCGCCGAGCACCCAGCACCCCGTGCCGTCCTCGGTGACGAGCAGCACGGACGAGTGGTTGGGGTTGAAGGCGAGCGCCCCGTCGGACGTGTCGTTCTGGGGCTTGCTCAGGCATCCGTAGTCCACGAGCACGCTCCGGGCGGCGGGGGCCGCGTTGCCCGGCGCGCGCAGCGACTCGTCCAGCTGGTCCATCAGCTGCTTCTGCACGATGAACCAGCAGGCCAGCGCGCACGCGGCCACGGCGGCCGCCACGGCGGCCGCGGTGAGGATCGCCAGCCGGGACCGCAGCGGCAGGGAACGGAAGCGCGGGATGCGCGGCATCAGCCCTTGCCCTCCGTGGAGCGCAGCACGTAGCCGACGCCCCGCACGGTGTGGACCAGGCGGGGCAGGCTGCCGGACTCGGTCTTGCGCCGCAGGTACATGACGTACACGTCCAGGGAGTTGGAGCTCGGCTCGAAGTCGAAGCCCCAGACCGCCTTGAGGATCTGCTCCCGGGTGAGCACCTGGCGCGGGTGCGCGAGGAACATCTCCAGCAGGGTGTACTCGGTGCGGGTCAGCTCGACCGGCACGCCGGCCCGGGTGACCTCGCGGGTCGAGGTGTCCATCCGCAGGTCCCCGAAGGACAGCACGCCCTCCTCGCCGTGGTCGCCGCCCGGCACCGTCGCGTACGCGCTTCGCCGCAGTAGCGCCCGCAGCCGGGCCAGCAGTTCGTCCAGCTCGAAGGGCTTGACGAGGTAGTCGTCGGCGCCCGCGTCGAGACCGGTGACCCGGTCGCCCACCGTGTCGCGGGCGGTGAGCATGAGGATCGGTGTGGTGGTGCCGCCGGACCGGAGCCTGCGGGCGGTGGTGAGGCCGTCCATGCGCGGCATGAGGACGTCGAGGACGATCGCGTCGGGCCGGTAGGAGGCGACCTGGTCCAGGGCGGCCAGGCCGTCCTCCGCCAGCTCGGTCTCGTATCCCTCGAAGGCGAGGCTGCGCCGGAGTGCTTCGCGGACCGCGGGCTCGTCGTCCACGATCAGGATGCGGGCGGGGGCCTCGCCGTTCTCGCCGGGGCTCAAGGGTCTTCCACCTCGCGGGATGGGGGTCGGGGG
>NZ_JARAVO010000427.1:0-3152 GCF_033792805.1 Streptomyces sp. PA03-1a | reverse complement strand
GGGCGAGGGACTTGGCGCGGCGCACCTTGTCGCCCAGGTCGTCGAGGGCCTCGGGGGAGCAGGCGCTGCTGAGTCCGGGGAAGAGCGTGCCCTCCTCGTCCTGGACGTGCGCGGTGACCTCGTCCATCAGCCGCATCAGCAGGGGGTGGAACCGGCCGTCGTTCGGTGGCAGCTGCTCCAGCTCCTTCAGCAGTTCCTCGATCCTGGCGTGGTCCGCGATCTCCTTGTCCGCGATGCGGTCCCCACCCTCGACGTGCTCGCGGACGGCAGGGTAGAGGTACTGCTCCTCCGCCACCGAGTGCCGCACCAGCTCGATGGTCACCTCGTCCACCAGCTCCCGCAGCGCCGGGTCGCCGGTCGACATCGACTGCATGCGGTCGAAGATCTCCTCGACCTCGCGGTGGTCGGCCAGCAGCTCAGCGATCACGTTTCCGCCGTGTCCCATTCCCTCACGCCTTTCCGTGCGGCAGTACGGCCCGGGCGTGCGCCGGGGCCGAACCCCATGCATTCCACCCTGCCGGTGCCGAGCCCACCCGGGGACGCGGTCACCACCCGCCCGGCGGCACCTGATCACAGGCGCCCCCGCGGCCGGCGGTGCGGGTCGGCGCGGGCGATCAGGAGGGCGACGTCGTCGTGGTCGTCGGCGCCCCTCAGCTCCCGCAGGAGCCGGTCGCAGGTCTCCTCCACCGAGGCGTCCGGTGTGCCGAGCAGGGTCAGGAGCAGTTCGAGGCGCTCGTCGATCGGGTCGTCGCGGGTCTCCACGAGCCCGTCGGTGTACAGCACGAGACGGTCCCCGGGCGCGAGCGTGATGCTCGTGCTCTCGAACGGCACGCCGCCGACGCCCAGGGGCGTCCCCGTCGGCAGGTCGAGCAGTTCGGGGGAGCCGTCGCCGTGCACCAGGACCGGGGGCAGGTGCCCGGCGGTCGCCAGGTGGCACTCGGCCGTGCGCGCGTCGTACAGGGCGTACACGCACGTCGCGATGTACGGGTCGAGGCCGCGCGTGATCTTGTCGAGGTGGCCCAGCACCGTGGCCGGGTCCAGGTCGAGCTCGGCCAGGGTCGAGGTGGCGGTGCGCAGCCGGCCCATGGTCGTCGCGGCGTCGATGCCGCTGCCCATGACGTCGCCGACGACCAGCGCGGTCCGCTCGTCGTCGAGCGGGATGACGTCGTACCAGTCGCCGCCCACCTTGCTCCTGGCCTGCGCGGGCCGGTAGCGGGCGGCGACCTCCAGGCCGGGATGGTACGGCTGCGGCTCCGGGAGGAGGCTGCGCTGCAGGGTCTCGGCGGTGTTGCGCACCTGCTGGTACCAGCGGGCGTTGTCGATGCACACGGCCGCACGCGCGGCCAGCTCGCAGGCGAGGGTGAGGTCGTCCTCGTCGAAGGACGCGTGCGTACGGGCCCGGCTCATGCCCAGCACGCCCAGGACCTCGCCGCGGGCGATGAGCGGGATCGCCATGCACGAGTGCACACCGGCGTCGGCGAGGAGCCGCGCCGACTCGGGGTCGGGGGTGATGCGCTCGAGGTCGTGCTGGCCCGCGTGCGCGATCATGTGCGGGCGGAGCGTGCGCACGCACTGGGCGGAGAGGTGGTCCGCGTGGTACGTGACGACCTCGCCCGGGGCCGGGACGGCACGGGCCGCCTCCGTGGCGTAGGCGGCCCGGATCGCCAGGGAGCGGAACACGGGCGCGTCCCGCCGGGCGGCGGGGGCGCGCTGGTCCAGGACGCTGTCGAGGATGTCGACCGCCGCCAGGTCCGCCAGGTCGGGCACGACGACCTCGACGAGTTCCCGTACCGTCGGCTCGACCTCCAGGGCGGTGCCGATGCGGGCCGAGCCGTCGGCGATCACCGCCAGCCGCCGCCGGGCCCGGTCGGCCTCCGCGGCCGCGCGGTGCCGCTCGGTGATGTCGACGACGACCTCGGCGAGGCCCAGCACGTGCCCGCGGTGGTCCTCCAGCCGGTAGAGGGACACCGCCCAGGCGTGCTCGCTGCGCGGGTCGGACGGGGTACGGCCGACGGTGTAGCGGTCGACCATCGGTACCCCCGACGCCAGCACCTGCCGCATCTCCGCCTCCACCGCCTGGTAGTCGGGGCCCGGGAGGACGCTGCGGAACGGGCGCCCCAGGTGGTCCTGGACCGAGGTGCCGTGGAACCGCGCGAGCGCGGGGTTGAGGCTGAGGTACCGCAAGTCGGTGTCCAGCACGGCGATGCCGATCGGCGACTGCGAGATCAGCCGCGTGGACAGGGCGACCTCCTGCTCCACCTCGCGCATGGTGGACTGGTCGGTGGCGAGCCCGAGGATGTAGTAGTCGCCGAGGCTGTCCATCAGCCGCATGTTGCGGAACTCCACCAGCCGCCGGCTGCCGTCCTTGCGGCGCACCGGGAAGGACCCCGCCCAGCTCTCGCCGGTCTTCATGATCTCGGAGAACAGCCCGATGACGAGCTTGCGGTGCGTGTCGTGGACCAGCAGGTGGGCGGCGTACTGGCCGACCGCCTCCTCCGCGGTGTAGCCGAACAGCGCCTCGGCCTGCGGGCTCCACATGTCCACCCGGCCGTCGCCCTCCAGGAGCACCGCGGCCACACCCAGGAGGTCCATCAGCCCGCTCGGGCTCGTCGAGACCCCGTCCAGCCGCTCCGGGCCGGTCGTGTACCGATCCGTGTCGCTCATGGTGGGCGCCTCTTCCGCCTGCCGTTCCGGCCGGTCGGTCCGCCGTCCCCTCTCGCCCGTGCCGACGCGATTCCATGGTCCCCCCGAAGACGCGGCGGCGCACCCCTCGCAAGGGCCCGTCCCGGGGCGCGTCCGGACGCGCCGTCCCCGGCGGGCGTCGGCTTGCGGGGACTGCGAGGGGGACGCACACAATGGTCAACAGGTGGGGCTTCTGAAGCGACCGGCGACGCGTCCGGCCGGGGTACCGGCCCGGGACGAGTGGAGGAAAGCCCTGTGAGCGTTCTACCGCCCTCGCTCGCCCGCCCCGAGGGCCCGCCCTCGGGCCCGCTGTCCGGACCGGACGGGACCGACGAGGCGAGGCCGTCCGGCCAGGACCGGGACTCGCCCGGACGGCGGCGCCGGACGCCGACGGTCGTCGTGGGCGGACCGCCCCCGCCACCGGGTGGACCACCGGACGACGGCGGCGGAGGGGGCGGTCCGCCCACGAC
>NZ_JARAVO010000426.1:0-3204 GCF_033792805.1 Streptomyces sp. PA03-1a | reverse complement strand
GGTTGGCGATGAGCAGCAGGTCCAGCGGGCCGGCCCAGCCGGGAAGGGCCCACCGCAGGTCGTACGGGGCGGGGCCGGCCCGCTGGACCTGCTGCTCATCGCCAGCCCCGCAGGCACCGAGGCGGGCCTGGCCGACCTCATCGAGCAGGCCTACCGCCGCGGCTGCACCGCCGCCGCCGTCGTCCCCGCCGGCTCACCCATCGCCGAGGCGATCCAGCAGGTGCGGGGCATGGTCCTGCCGTACGCCCCCGCGCCCGACCCGGCGTCCGTCGCGGGGGTCCTCGGCGAGGCCGCCGAGCCCGCCGAGGACCTCGGCGCCTTCTGGGCGCTGCTCACCCCGCTGCTCGCCCTCGGTGACCGCATCGGCCTGCTCGCCGCCCCGCCCGACGCCATCGAGCGCGTCGCCGACCGCCTCGACGAGGTCGCCGCCCGCTGCGGCCCCGCCACCGCCACCTACAGCAACCCCGCCAAGGCACTCGCCTCCGAACTCGCCGAATCCCTGCCGGTGATGTGGAGCGAGGGACCGGTCGCCTCCGTCGCCGCCCGGCGCTTCGCCGCGGCCATCGCCGCCCGCGCCGGACGCCCCGCCCTGCACGGCGAACTCCCCGAGGCACTCGACACCCACGGCGCGCTGCTCGCCGGCTCCCTGGCCGGCGCCCTCGACCCCGAGGACTTCTTCCGCGACCGCGTCGACGAGCCCGAGGACCTGCGCCTGCGCGTCGTGCTCCTGCACCGCCCCGGCAACGCCGCATCGAGCTCCGCCCCGCTCGCCCGCGAGCTCGCCACCACCCACGACACCCCGCTGAGCGAGCTCGCCCCCGCCGAGGGAGGCGACCTGGAATCCGCCGTCGAACTCCTCGCCGTCACGGATTTCGCCTCCGTTTACCTCGCCATCACATCCACCGGGAGATCATGACCGCATGGACCGCCTGACCAACACCATCCGCCCGTACGCCTGGGGTTCCACCAGCGCGATCCCCGAACTGCTCGGCACCACCCCCACGGGCGAGCCGCAGGCCGAACTGTGGATGGGCGCCCACCCCGGCGCCCCCTCCCGCATCGACCGCGGCAACGGTCCGGTCCCGCTCGACCAGGTCATCGCCGCCGACCCGGACGGTGAACTCGGCGCCCCCGCCGTCGAACGCTTCGGTCCCCGGCTGCCGTTCCTGCTCAAGCTCCTCGCCGCCGGCTCCCCCCTCTCCCTGCAGGTGCACCCCGACCTCGCCCAGGCCGCTGCCGGCTTCGCCGACGAGGAGGCCCGCGGCGTCCCCGTCGACGCCCCGCACCGCAACTACAAGGACGCCAACCACAAGCCGGAGATGATCGTCGCGCTCACCCCCTTCGAGGGACTGTGCGGCTTCCGCCACCCCGAGGAGACCGCGGCCCTCCTCTCCGGCCTCGGCGTCGACTCCCTCAAGCCGTACGTCGACCTGCTGCGCGCCCACCCCGAGGAGGCCGCCCTCCGCGAGGTCCTCACCGCCGTGCTCGGAGCCGAACGCGACGCCATGGCCGGCACCGTGGACGAAGCCGCCGAAGCCGCCGGCCGGCTCGCCACCGAGGGCGGACCGAACGCCGACGCCTACGCCGCCTACGCAGCCATCGCCCACGCCTACCCCGGCGACCCCGGCGTCATCGCCGCCATGCTGCTCAACCACGTCCGGCTCCAGCCCGGCGAGGCGCTCTTCCTCGGCGCCGGCATACCGCACGCCTACCTCAGCGGCCTCGGCGTCGAGATCATGGCCAACTCCGACAACGTCCTGCGCTGCGGCCTCACCCCCAAGCACGTCGACATCCCCGAACTGCTGCGCATCGTCCGCTTCCACGCGGGTGACGCCGGTGTCCTGCGCCCCGAGGCGTCCCCCGACGGCGAGGAGCTCTACGGCACCCCCATCGACGAGTTCCGGCTCTCCCGGTACTCGCTCGCCGCCGGCGCCGCCCCCCGCACCCCCCACGACCGCACCGCCCAGATCCTGCTCTGCACCGAGGGCACCGCCACGCTGCGCACACCCGCCGACCCGGCGGCCCCGGAACTCACCCTCGATCGCGGCCAGTCCGCCTACGTTCCCGCAGGCGAACAGGTCGAACTCACCGGCGAGGGGACCGTCTTCCGGGCCACCGTGGTGGCCTGACGCACCACGCGAAGCACGGCCCTGCAAGAATGTCCCGCCGTAACGCCGTAAAGACCGGGCAAAGACCAGGGCCGACGGAAGGGACCACCAGCACCTATGAGCGCGTCAGGCGGAACCAAGGCGATCGTCGCCGCATTGGGCGCCAACCTCGCCATCGCGGTGAGCAAGTTCGTGGCGTTCGCCTTCAGCGGCTCCTCGTCCATGCTCGCCGAAGGCGTGCACTCGGTGGCCGACTCGGGCAACCAGGCGCTGCTCCTGCTCGGCGGCAAGAAGGCCCAGAAGAAGGCCACCGAGGAACACCCCTTCGGCTACGGCCGTGAGCGGTACATCTACGGCTTCCTCGTCTCCATCGTGCTGTTCACCATCGGTGGCGTCTTCGCCCTCTACGAGGGCTACGAGAAGGTCCAGCACCCGCACGAGATCGAGCACTGGTACTGGCCCATCGGCGTCCTGGTCTTCGCGATCGTCGCCGAGGGCTTCTCCTTCCGCACCGCCATCAAGGAATCCAACGTGGTGCGCGGCAAGCAGACCTGGAGCCAGTTCATCCGCACCGCCAAGGCCCCCGAGCTCCCCGTCGTCCTCCTCGAGGACTTCGGCGCGCTCGTCGGCCTCGTGCTCGCCCTCGGCGGCGTCGGCCTGTCCCTGCTCACCGGCGACGGCATCTGGGACGGCATCGGCACCCTCTGCATCGGCGTCCTCCTCGTCGCCATCGCGCTCGTCCTCGCCTCCGAGACCAAGTCGCTGCTCCTCGGCGAGGCCGCCGGACCCGAGGTCGTCGCCCGCATCCGCGCGGCCATCGTCGACGGCGACACCGTCACCCGCCTGATCCACATGCGCACGCTCCACCTCGGCCCCGACGAGCTCCTCGTCGCCGCCAAGATCGCCGTCGAGCACGACGACACCGCCACCGAGGTCGCCCGCGCCATCGACGCCGCCGAGGCGCGCATCCGCGAGGCCGAGCCCATCGCCCGCGTCATCTACCTCGAACCGGACATCTACCGCGAGCAGTCGGCCGCCCCCACCGCCCCCACGGCGGACTGCTCGCGGTAGATGTCCGGTTCGAGGTAGATGACGC
>NZ_JARAVO010000425.1:0-3247 GCF_033792805.1 Streptomyces sp. PA03-1a | reverse complement strand
GGGTCAGCCCCCGCCCGGCGCGGCGGCTGACCCGGGGCGCCCGCGCCGTGGAAGCCCCCCGGCGTACGCGGGCCCGGGGCCGTCGCGTGCGCCGGGGAGGGACCTCGGTCAGCCGCGCGCCACGGCCGTGAGGACCGTGCGCCCGGACCCGACCCGGTAGACGGCCCGGCCGTCCTGGACACCCAGGTACGTGGCGTGGCTCCCGGCGGCGGTGTAACGGCCGCCCGCCACCACGGGCAGGGCGACCGTCGCCGTCACGTTGACCGGCACCTCGACCGTCGTGTCCACCCCGTGCCGGTTCCGGCGCCAGTCGACGCCGACGGTGCCGCGCTCGGTCCACTGGCTGCCCGAGGCGTGGCTCACGCCCGAATCCGCCGGGGCGATCCGCACCGACGCGCCGCCCGGGCTGGTCACCGTGAGCCCGAGCACACCCTCCAGCACCCCGACGACACCCGCGCCGCCCCAGCCGTGCGACATGCTCTCGCTGCTGCTCTGCGAGACCTGGCCCGGCGCGCAGTCACTGCTCGCACACCCCGGAGTCCACTGCTCCCACAGGAAGGTGCCGCCCTCGGCCAGGACCTGCGCGGGCCCGTCGGCGGAGGGATCGGTGAGGATCCGCACCAGCGTGTCCGGCCGGTCGACGACCCGCAGCGCCTCCAGCAGGGTCCGCAGCGTCATCGGCCCCTGCCGCATCCCCTGCCGGGACAGCTCCGCGCCCAGCGCGGCGTACTCCGAGGGTTCCGCGACGCCGTAGGCGACCGGGAAGCTCTGCGCGTGCTCGCCCTGATGCGCGATCAGGGCGCCGTCCGAGGACAGACCGTCCGACCACAGTCCGGTGCCGCCGTCCCGCAGCCGCTCCCGCATCGCCGCCGTCAGCTCGTCCGCGCGGCCGGCGTAGACGTCGCGGGTGGCGTGGTCGCCGAGCGCGTCGGCGGCCTCGGCCACCGACCGCATCGCGCCCACCCCGAGGGCGTTGACGACGGTGCGGTTCACGTTGCCGTCGGTGACGTAGCCGTACCGCATCGGGGCGGGCCAGTCGATGATGCCGTGCAGGTAGGCGCCGCTGCCGCCGGGCAGGTCGGCGACCAGACCGCGGTCGTCCACCGCCGAGGAGATGTAGTCCGCGACGTTGCGCATCACGGGCATGGCCCGGGCGAGCAGTTCGCGGTCGCCCGTCGTGCGGTAGTAGCGCATCACCCACTCGGGGAACATCTCGGTGTAGTCGGGGATGTCCCGCTTGGCGTCCCCGTTGGGGTAGACGGAGTTCAGGGCGCCATTGGTCCAATAGCGAGCCTGGGAGTTCATGAAGGACTCGATGGCCTGACGGGTCAGGCTGCGCTCGCCCGACGCGGCCATCGTCGCGAACGACTCGTCCACGGTGTCGCCGAGGAACTGGCCCTTCTCACGGGTCGGGGTGTCCAGGAAGACGTTCTGCGCGGATTGCAGCGCCGAACGCTGCATCAGCGAGAAGACCTGGTCCAAGGTGCCGTCGCTGCTGCGGAACGTCGCGGGGTGGGCCGCGTCGGTGTTCTGGACGACGGCGGTGACGTCCCGCGTGGTCAGCTTCTCGCCCGGGTCGCTGATCTGCAGGTAGCGCCAGCCCCAGTAGGTGAAGGCCCGGGCGGTCTGCGCACCGTCCTTCTCGGTGTAGTGGAAGCGCATGTTGCTGCCCTGGGTGTCCAGACCCGACGTACCCGCGCGGGAGTTCTCCACCCAGCTCGCCGCGGCGTGGTCCTTGCCCAGAGGACGGTCCAGGGTCACCGTCGTGCCGTCCACCGCGCTCACGGTGCGGGTCTCGGGGTGCCCGGCGCCGTACCCCGTGGCGGGCGGGTCCACCACGATCTCGTCGCCCGCGTGGACGTTCGCCGCGTTCGCCAGCGTCACGGAGGCGTCCCCGGCCCGCACGGCGGCGGTCAGCGTGGAGTTGCTGCGCCGGTAGCTGGTGGTGAACGTCAGCTGCCGGCCGGCGGTGCCGGAACGCAGCCGCACCGAGGGCACCGCGGCGTACACCTTGCCGAAGTCGGCGAGGACGGTGCCGTCGGGCAGGTGCAGCAGCGAGACCGGGTGGACGGTCTCCTGCGTGAGGTGGGCCTGCAGCGCCGACAGGTGGGTGAAGGCGCAGGGGGACGAACTTCCCTCGTAGGGAGCGCAGTTGTCCGGGTTCGGCCGCGGGTGGGCGCCGATGACGGTGGCCGCGGCCCAGCCGGAGTCGTCGTAGCCGGGGGTGTTCCAGCCGGCGGGCTCGACCGTGGCGTCGTAGTACTCGACGCGGTCGCCGGCGTCGCCGTTGCGGTAGGTCAGGGTGTCGACCCGCTGCGGCTCGTAGCGGTGGACCTTCCAGGTGCCGTCGGAGACCGCCACGTCGCGGGTGCCGTCCGCGTGCTCGACCACCACCTTGACCAGCAGCCCGGAGGGGCCCTCGGGGGCGTTCGGGCCGTTGGCCCGGCCCTGGCACTTGCAGGACCAGTAGTGCGTCAGCACGCCCACGGCCAGGTCCCGGCCCGCCTTGACGCCCTTGACGGCGGCGACGTCGTAGAAGCCCTCACCGGCGTACTCGTAGGACGAACTGCGCTGCACGGTCTTGCCGTTGACGTCGACCTGCCAGTCGCCGGAGGCCGCGACGTACACCCGGGTGCCGACCACGGGGCTGCCCGCGGACACCCGGACGACCTTGCGGGCCGCCGTCCACTCGTTGCTCGCGTCGTTCCCGGTGGCGGGACGGCGGATCCACTGGGCGCCGGACCAGTCCTGGTCCGTCAGGCCCGTGCCGAAGGAGGCGCCGGCCGAGTAGGGGGAGGCCTCCCCCGCACGGTCCCACGTCCGCACCTTCCACTGGTACGCCGTCCCCGGCGCCAGCGCGGGCCCGCCGTACGGCACCCAGGACTGCTCGGAACCGCGGACCTTGCCGCTGTCCCAGACGGTGCGGCCGCCGGGGACGCGCACGACGACCTGGTAGGCGGTCTGGACCTCGTCGGAGTCGCTGTCGCGGGGCAGCCAGCCGAAGCGCGGCGCGGCGTCGATGGCGAGCGGCTCGGTGCGGTCGTCGACCGTCAGGCCACCGGGGGCGCCCGGGGCGTGGTTGCGGGGCGCGTGTGCGTGGTCGGCGTAGGCCTGGGGCGTGGCGGGGGGGGGTTTGCTATACCCATTGGACCCGGCCCACCAAAAGACCTGTTGAAAATATGTGTGAGACCCGTCTAATAAAAAAACAAACGAAGACAGAAAAATAGAAACAAACATAAGCAAGCGA
>NZ_JARAVO010000424.1:0-3250 GCF_033792805.1 Streptomyces sp. PA03-1a | reverse complement strand
CGTACGCGGGGGTGGGCGGGCCCAAGCTGGTGGGGCTCGCCAACGGGCTGCAGCTGTTCTACATCCTGCCGTGCTTCCCCCCGTACCAGCCGGAGTCGCTGGGCCTGCGCCTGTGCGGTCTGGTGGTCGGCGTGCTGCTGATGGCCGCCGCCGAGGTGTGGGTGTGGCCGGATCCGTCACCGGGCCGCTACCAGGACCGGCTCGCCCACGCGTGCGAGACCGCGGCGAAGGCCCTGCGGTCACTGGCGCTCGAGCCGCCGGTGGTGACCGAGCGGCTGGAAAGCCTGCTGGGGACGGCGCAGCAGCTGCGCATGAGCCACGTGCCGAAGGACGAGCGCCCGGCGTCTGCGGGGGCACGCGACCGGGCCTTGTGCCAGGGGGCCGCGTACCTGCGGCACCTGCTGGCGCAGACCGGGCAGTTGACCGAGGACGCGGCGGAGCGCACACCGGCCCCCGACCCCGCCCGGTCGCGGATGCTGCTGGCCTCGGCCACCGCCTGCCACAGTGCCGCCCGGGCGCTGAAGGGCGAGGCCCCGGCGCCCCTGGTCGCCCCGTGCGCGGCCGCCGCGGCGGCCTTCGAGGAGCACCGGGCCCGCCGGCCGGTGTCCGGGGGGACCTCCGCCTCGACGGTGCGGGACGGGGCGATCGCGCTCGACATCGCGTACACCGCGGCCTTCCTGGTCACCTCCGTGCGGATCGCGCTCGGCTCGCCGGTGCCGCCCGACACGACACGGCCCGAGGAGCGGCTGGGGCCGTTCTGGTACGCGGGGCAGTCGCCCGTCGCCCTGTACGGGCACCGGATGCGGGCCCATCTCACGCCGCGCTCGGTCTACTTCCAGAACGCCGTGCGCATCGCACTGGCCCTCGCCGCGGCGCGCCTGATCGCGGGCGGGCTCGACCTGTCGCACGGCTTCTGGGCGCTCCTGACCACGCTGACGGTGATGCGCACCAGCGCCGCCGGCACCCGTACGACCGTGGTCCCCGCGGTGCGCGGCACGCTGGTGGGGGCCGGGGTGGCCGCGCTGCTGCTGTTGCTCGTGGGCGACCACACGCCGGTGTACGCGGTCATGATGGCGCCCGTGTTCTTCCTCGCGTTCACGGCGGGGCCGGTGCTCGGTCTCGGCTGGGGCCAGGCGTTCTTCACGGTCGCGGTGGCCTCGGCCTTCACACAGATCGCCCCCTCGGGTCCTGAACTCGCCGCGTTCCGGATCGCGGACGTGGTGACGGGTGCGCTGACCGGCATCGTCGTCGGGCTGCTGGCCTGGCCGCGGGGCGGCACGGGCGAGCTGGGGCGGGCCTGTTCGCGGCTGCTGGACCAGGGCACCCTGGCGGTCACCCGGATCACCGAGTGCATCACCGGGACCGGGACGGTGGGCGACGCGCTGTCCCGGGCCCGGCTCGCCCAGCTGATCGCGGAGGCCAGCTACGCGCAGTTCGCCACCGAACGCGACGCCCCCGGTGCGGGACCCGCGCTGCCGACGGACTTCCAGGCGATCATGCTGGCCGGGAACCGGGTCCTCACCATGGGGCAGACCCTCGTCGACCACTGCCCGCCGGGCGCACTCGCCGCGTGGCCGCTCAGCGCCGCGCACCTGCGCGACGCGGCCCACCATCTGCGGCTGACCACACTGCCGCTGACGTACGACCTGCGCTCGGGCACGATGCGTCCGGCGCCCGCCGAGTCCCCGCGACGGAGCGTGCCGACGGACCGCACGGTCATCGCGGACGTCTGCGCCGCCTCGGGCGGCCGGGCACCGGACCCGCTGCTGTACTACGCCGTCGACGCCGCGATCTGGCTGGCCAGCCTGCAGCGGGTGGTCACCGCGATCAGCAGGCCGGCGGAAGATCCGGCAGCAAGGCCGGGTTGACGACCGCGAGGATCGTGGCCACGTCCTCGCGGGGCACCGCCGGCCACAGGATCGCCCGGGCCCCCCGGTACTTGGCGGCCAGCCGCAGCCGCTGCGCCTCGTCGAGGCGCGCGGCCCGGTCCGGGTGGCTGTTGTGGGCGTTGTCGGCGATCTTCACCAGGGCGGCGTCCCGGTTGGCGGCGATCCGGCGCAGTTCGTCCTCGTAGGGCACGCCCGGCTGGTTGGTGACCTGCTCGACGATGCCGACGACCCGCTCCGGGACGCCGGCGGCGCGCAGCCGGCCGGCGGTCCAGGGGGTGTCCTCGATGGCGTCGTGCAGGAGTGCGGCCATCTGCAGGTCCGGCCCGAAGGCGGCGAGGCCCGCCGCGACCGCCCGGACGTGCTCGATGTAGGGCACGCCGATGCGGTCGGTCTGGCCCTCGTGCGCCAGGCGTGCCAGGGCCTCGGCGTCGGCCACGCTGTTCACCCTCATGGCAGCCCATCCTCGGGGACGCCGGGCGGGCCGGTCCAGCCTCAGGCCAGCGTGGCGAGCAGGCGCTCGGCCAGCGGGCCGGAGGAGGCCGGGTTCTGACCGGTAATCAGGTTGCGGTCGGTCACCACGTGGGGCGTCCACGGCTCGCCTTCCTGGAAGTCCGCGCCGAGGGCGACCAGACGGTCCTGCAGGAGCCAGGGGGCACGGCCGGCGAGCCCTCCCTGGGTCTCCTCGGCGTTGGTGAAGCCGGTCAGCCGGTAGCCCGCGAACGGCCAGCCGCCGTCAGCGCGTTCGGCGGCGAGCAGGGCCGCGGGACCGTGGCAGACGACGCCGAGCGGCTTGCCCGAGTCGAGCGCGGCGGTCAGCAGGCGGCCGGAGACCGGGTCGACGGCGAGGTCCTCCATCGGCCCGTGCCCGCCGGGGTAGAACACGGCGGCGTAGTCGTCGAGGTCCGCCTCCTCCAGCTTGATCGGGCGCCGCAGCACCGTCATCGCCTCCAGTTCCCCGGCGAGGGCCCGGGCACCCTCCTCCCCGCCGTTGAACTCGGCGGCCAGGCTCCCCCGGTCCACGGCCGGCACGACGCCGCCCGGGGTGGCCACCACGACCTCGTGGCCCGCGGCGGTGAGGATCCGGTACGGGGTCGCGGCCTCCTCGGCCCAGAAGCCGGTGGGGTGCTCGGTGCCGTCGGACAGCGTCCAGGACGAGGCGCCGGTCAGGACGAACAGGATCTTCGCCATGTCAGGTCTCCTTGGTGTGCTCGGTTGCCACCGGACCGCGTCGGAGCGGGCCGGACGGCTCGACGGTAAGGCGGACCTCCCATTGGCATCCAATAGGATCGCCATCATGAGCCATACGGTTTCCAATGGGTCGCCGGGAATACGCCCGGGGCACGGGGGCGGGGGCCCTGGGG
>NZ_JARAVO010000423.1:0-3276 GCF_033792805.1 Streptomyces sp. PA03-1a | reverse complement strand
CCGCCCGCAGCGGCAGGCTCACCGTGGCCACGACGGCCACCGCGGCGGCCGCCCACACAGCGAGCGCGGCACGTTCCGCCGGCAGCAGGAGCAGCGCCAAAACCAGCCCGGCCGCCGCGGACGGCACCGCCACCACCGCGCTCTCGGCCAGCAGCCGGCCGGTGAGCGAGCCCATACTGATGCCACGGGCCCGCAGCAAGGTGAACTCGGCCCTGCGCCGGGCCGCCGACAGGCCCGTCGCCATGAGGAGCACGACCGCGGCGACGGTGCCCACACCCACGGCAGCGACCAGGACCAGCGGCTGCGCAGCCGTGCGCTCGGCGGCGAAGGGACCGAGGAGTTCACCCAGCCCCTGCTCCTCGACGTGCAGGCCGCGCTGCTTGGCCTGCAGATGTGCCCCGTCCGGTCCCGCCGTCAGCGCGGCGAGCCGGTCACGCAGCGCGGGGACGTCGCGCGCGGTGAGCTCGTCGACGTCGGCAGGGTGGTGCCAGTAGGCCAGCGCACCGTCCTGCAGACCGAGCAGGGACTTGGTGGCGTTCTCGTCGATGAGCGCGGTGAAACGCCAGTAGAACACGGGCGCCGGGTCGGAGCCCTCGCCCTTCACCGACACCAGCTTCGGTTTCCGCAGCTCGGGCTCCGCGTTCCAGTACGCGGTGCCGGGTGTCCGGGGCGTGACGATCCCGGTGACCCGGACGGTCATGACCGATCCGACCGAATCCCGCAGGTGGAACGCCGAACCGGTACGCAGTCCCATGACCTGCGCGGTGCGGTCGGTGATCACCGCTTCGACGCTGTGGGCGTCGGTGCCGGGGCGCGGCATGCGTCCCTTGAGGAGCCGGGTGTTCGCCGCCAGGTCCGGTTGGGCCACCAGGGCGCTCTCCGGATCGAGGCCCGAAGGCCGGGGCAGGGCAGGGTCGGTGGCGCCCGTGTCGGCGGAGCGCACCCCGTACACGGTCTGGTCCGGCTCCAGCGCCAGCGGGGGCAGGACGAGACGCCGGAACTCCTTCTCCGTCTCCTTCAGCGACCGCGGGGTGAGCAGTGCCTCGGGGCCGAAGGGGACGGACAGCCGTGAGACCTGGAGCGACATGGAGACGCTGCGGCCCTGCAGCGACGCGTGTGACACGGTGTCGCGCAGCGCGGTGTCCTCGTACCCGTCGACGGCCCGCGGCAGCGCGGCCGCCAGGAACGCCGTGACGAACACCAGCGCGGCCATGGCGAGCGTGCCGCCGGGGGCGGCGCTCAGCCGGGCGCGGATCCAGGAGACGTCACCGCTCCGCTGGGTACGGGGCTCGGCCACGTCATTCACCTCCTTGGCGCCGCAGCGCCTGGGCCGGGTCGGCGGACCGCCACGCCGTCAGCATGACGCCGAGCAGGGGCAGCACGGTGACGGCGATCAGCAGCACGACCAGCGGGCCGGACGGCAGCTCCACCCGGACCTCGGGGACCGGGCTGGCCGCGCGGGCCGTCAGGACGATCAGGGGGACGACCTGGCGGGTCAGCAGTCCGCCGAGTACGACGCCCACGCCCACCGCGACCAGGACCAGCAGGCCCTGCTCGGCGGCGATCACCCGGGCGAGCCAGCGGCGCGGGGTGCCCAGCGCCCGCAGCATCGCGAACTCCTGGGAGCGTTCGCGCAGCGCTCCGGCCGCCGCCACGCTGTAGCCGAGCGCGGCCAGCACCACGGCGGTCACGACGGCGGCGGGCAGCGCGGACAGCGGCCCCGCGCCGAGCGGATCCCGCTGCAGCTCGGCTCGCTGCTCGTCGCGGACCAGGAGCGAGGTGATGTCGCCGCGGGCCCGCAGCGCCGAGGCGACGCGGGCGGCCGCGCCGGGCTCGGCCGCCAGCCACCACTCGCCGGGAACCAGGGAACCCTGGCCGGTTCCGTTCAGCAACGTGTTCACCGAGCGCAGGTCCAGCAGCAGCGCCCCGCCGTCGGTGGCGGTGTCCCCGGGCGTGGCCGTGGGCAGGGCGCGTACGGCCGCGGTGACGCGGACCGGCACGGTCACGCCGGCCAGCTGGATCCGTACCGGGTCGCCCACCTTCGTGTCGACCGCCCGCAGGAAGGAGTCGGTGGCGACACCCGCCAGCGCGGCCGGGGCCTTCGGTGCCGCGGTCACGATCACGGCCGCCTCGTCGAAGCCGCTCTGCACATAGCCCTCGAGGGGCATCTGCCCGGTGTCGTACTCGACGGTGAGCGGTGTGTCCTGGCCGGAACGCGGGGCGTCCGTCCGCGCGGCGACGTAGCCGCGCTCGCGGTCCTCGGTGAAGTCCCGGTTGCCCATGAGGGTGTGGGCCTTCCAGGAAGCGCCGGCCGGCACCGGGAAGGCGTGCGCGGAGCCGTCGTTGGTCACGGCCCGCAGCGCGGTGACGGACAGCCGGTGGTGCCCGGTCCGCCGGGGCAGGGTGTAGTCGGCCTTGATCCGGGTCAGGCGCAGTGGCCCGGCCGGGCCGGCGCCGGGGGCCCGGCCCGCCTCCGCGGCGAAGTCCGCCTCCAGGACGTGGGGTCGGCCGTCGGCGGGGACCTCGCCCAGGGGGATGGTGTAGGGCACGCCGTAGCGGTCCGTGAAGGTCGCCGAGAGCCGGTCGCCGACCCCGCTCGCGGTTGCGCGGCCCCGGGTGCCCAGGGCCTGCAGGCGGACGGTCAGGCGGAGTCGCGCCGAGGCGTCGGGCAGCGTGAACCCGGCGTCCCGCGAGGCGGCCTCCTCGGGGCGCAGGGAGCGCAGCAGGTCCTGGAAGGGCCGGTCGGCGAGGTCGTCGCGCAGGCCGGTCACCCCGGAGGCGCTGGTGGTGTCCAGTGCCAGCACCGTTGCCTCGCGGTTCCTGGGCAGCGGCACGGTGCTGCGGCTGGCCGGGGCCGCCGCGGCGATCCCGGGTATGTGGTCGTAGACGCCGCCCTGTCCGAACGCCGGGGTCGAAGTGCCGGTCACACGGACGTCGGCTCCCACCAAGAAGTCCGCCTGGTCGCGCTGGGAGCGCTCCCAGCTCGCGTTCTCGCCGATCGCGAACATGCTGATCGACACCGCGAAGACCAGCAGCAGAGCGGGGCCGGCGCCGCGGCCGGTCCGCCGCGCCAGTTGCCACCCGGCCAGCGCCGTGGGCAGGCCGGGCGACCGGGCGGCCAGCCGCTCCCCGAGGCGGGCGGCCAGCGGCAGCAGTCGCAGCGCCAGCACCGCGCCGGCCAGCAGGCACAACGCGGGCGCCACCACCAGCACCGGGTCCACCCCCAGCGCGCCCGTGGTGTCCGTCGTCAGCGCGCCGGACCCGCCGCCACGCCCG
>NZ_JARAVO010000422.1:0-3286 GCF_033792805.1 Streptomyces sp. PA03-1a | reverse complement strand
GGGCCGGGGGGCGTTCGGCGCGGCGGAAGACGGCGACCAGGGCGGCGGTGAGGGCGGTCGCGGCCGCCACGCGCAGCGGCACCTGGGCCCACCAGGCGGCGGTGGCCGGGGCGGGCAGCGTGCGGCCCAGGGAGATCAGCGCGCCGTACACGGCGAGCATGGCCGTGAGGTGCCAGAGGAAGGCCGTCATCGCGATGCCGTTCGCGGCGACCACGCCGCGCCACACGCGCGGGCGCTCCAGCAGGCGCGCGGCGGGGCGCCGCAGCAGTTCGACCGCGCCGACCAGCCACACGCCGTGGCAGAGCAGGGCGAGCGTGGGCGGCGCCATGTTCGAGATCCGCTCGCCGGGCATGCCCACCATGGACAGCGGGTACGGCCCGAGCGCCACCAGCGCGACCGCCCCGGCCAGCCCGCACGTGGCCGCCGCCGCGGGCAGGCGCAGCCGGCCGTCCGCCCGCAGGAAGCCCAGCTGGTGCACCGCGAGCCAGACGAAGGCGAAGTTCAGGAACGGCACGTAGGGCACGTCGAAGGCGAAGCGCAGCACGTCCACCACGACCGCGCCGGCCGACAGCGCGGCGAAGGCGCCCCAGCCGTACCGCTCGTGCAGCCGCAGCAACGGCGGGGTGAAGGCCACCATGCCGAGGTAGATCCCGATGAACCACAGCGGCTGCGCCACCAGTCGCGCCGCCACGTCCGGCACCGGGGGCAGCAGCGCGACCGCGGCCCACACCGCGGTGAACAGCATCGTCGGCCGCAGCAGCCGGCGCAGCCGGGCCCGCAGGAAGGCCGCGTACCCGCCGCCGGAGCGTGCGACGGAGCGGTAGGAGAGCGCGTGCGAGAAGCCGCCGACGAAGAAGAACACCGGCATGACCTGCAGCACCCAGGTCAGCGGTTGCAGCGCCGGGCGCAGCGCCAGCAGGTTGCCGACCTCGACGCCCCCGTCGGCCCCGGTGGTCACCGCCGCCATCAGCCAGTGCCCCAGCACGACCGTGGCCAGCGACGCCACCCGCAGGAAGTCGGCGTAACGGTCCCGTGCCGCGGGCGTGGCCGCGGCGATCTCTCCGGCTGTCATCCCCATGCCGGCACGATCCCGCGCCGGGGCGCCGCTCCGTCAGGCCCGCCCTACTCAACTCGCCCCGGAAGACGGTGAGTACGGGTACTCAGAGCAGGGTCGCGCCCTGCGCGGGGCCGGTGGTGACCCGTACCGCGCGGCAGGTGCCGGAGGCGGCGAGGGCGGCGGCGACGGCCTGCGCGGACTCGGCGTCCTTGGCGAGGAAGGCGGTGGTGGGCCCGGAGCCGGAGACCAGGGTGGCCAGGGAGCCGGCCTCGGCGCCCGCGGCGAGGGTCGCGGCCAGCGAGGGGCGCAGGGAGAGAGCGGCCGGCTGGAGGTCGTTCGCCAGGGAGGCGGCGAGGGCCACCGCGTCACCGGTGCGCAGCGCGTCGAGCAGGTCCAAGGACGCCTCGGGCTCCGCCACCTCCGCGTCGCCGCGCAGCCGGTCGCACTCGCGGTAGACCTCGGGCGTGGACAGGCCGCCGTCGGCGACGGCGAAGACCCAGTGGAAGGTCCCGCCCGTCTCCAGCGGCTCCAGCAGCTCGCCGCGGCCCCGGCCGAGGGCGGCGCCGCCCACCAGGCTGAACGGGACGTCGCTGCCGAGCCCGGCGCAGATCGTGAGCAGCTCCTCGCGGCTCGCGCCGGTGCCCCACAGCGCGTCGCAGGCGACCAGGGCGCCCGCCGCGTCGGCGCTGCCGCCGGCCATGCCGCCCGCGACGGGGATGTCCTTGGCGATGTGGATGTGGACGCGCGGCTCCAGCCCGTGCCGCGCCGCGAGCGCGATCGCGGCGCGGGCGGCGAGGTTGCTCGCGTCGGCCGGGACCTGGTCGGCGTCCGGTCCGGCGACCGTGATCCGCAGCTCTTCGGCGGGAGTGACGGTGACCTCGTCGTACAGGCCGACGGCGAGGAAGACGTTGGCCAGGTCGTGGAAGCCGTCGGGGCGCGGTCCGCCCACCGCGAGCTGGACGTTGACCTTGGCGGGGACGCGGACGGTCACGGACGCGGGTCGGCGGGTCACTTGCGCGGTTCTCCTCGGAGCGTGAGCGTGGGGCACTCGATGCGGGGCCTTCGGTACGTGGGGCACGGCGGCGCCCCCATTGTGCCCTCTGTCACCGCGGTGAGCGGCCGCCACCGCCGTGCTCGGCGATCGCCGCGAACTCCTCCACGGTCAGTGCCTCCCCGCGCGCCTGCGGCGACACCCCCGCGGCCACCAGCGCCTCCTCGGCGGCGGCGGCCGAGCCCGCCCAGCCGGCCAGCGCGGCCCGCAGCGTCTTGCGGCGCTGCGCGAAGGCGGCGTCCACGACCGCGAAGACCTGCTCGCGGGTGGCGGTGGTGGCGAGCGGCTCCTTGCGGCGTACGAGCGAGACCAGCCCGGAGTCCACGTTCGGGGCGGGCCAGAAGACGTTGCGGCCGATGGCCCCGGCCCGCTTCACCTCGGCGTACCAGGCCGCCTTCACCGAGGGCACCCCGTACACCTTGGAACCGGGCCCTGCGGCCAGCCGGTCGGCGACCTCGGACTGCACCATGACCAGGGAGCGCTCGATGCTCGGGAAGGTCGCGAGCATGTGCAGCAGTACCGGGACGGCCACGTTGTACGGCAGGTTGGCCACCAGCGCCGTGGGCGGCGGGCCGGGCAGCTCCTCGACGCGCAGCGCGTCGCGGTGCACGAGCGCGAAGCGGCCGGCCCGGCCCGGCAGCCGGGCGGCGACGGTCGAGGGGAGGGCCTCGGCCAGCACGTCGTCGATCTCCACGGCGGTGACGTGCTCGGCCACCTCCAGCAGCGCCAGCGTGAGCGAGCCGAGCCCCGGGCCGACCTCGACGACCACGTCGTCGGGCCGGACGTCCGCGGTGCGCACGATGCGGCGCACCGTGTTCGCGTCGATGACGAAGTTCTGGCCGCGCTGCTTGGTGGGGCGGACGCCCAGCGCGGCGGCCAGCTCACGGATGTCGGCGGGGCCGAGCAGGGCGTCGTCGGCGGGACCGGAGTGGTCGGTGGTGCTCACCGCTCAAGGGTATCCGGGCCCGGCGGGACCTCCCGCGGGCCAGGGCCCTGTCGTCGAAGTCCTGCCGGCCGCCCGAAGGGCGGGCCCAGCGGCACCCCCGGCTCCGCTGGGAGGTGCCCCCAGGTGCGGTGCACGCAAGGCGGAGAGTCGTCCTCGTAGTGGGCTACTCGGACGATTCGACGACTCCCCCGGGCCGAAGGCTGGGGGAGTGCCGTGCCTGGGGCACCTCCCA
>NZ_JARAVO010000421.1:0-3342 GCF_033792805.1 Streptomyces sp. PA03-1a | reverse complement strand
TGCACAGCAGCCTCGGCTACCGCAGCCCCGCCGAATATGAGACAGCACACGCAGCCTGACCACCACACCATTGGTGTCCGTCAAAGCGGAACAAGCTCATCACCTGGAGCCAGCGGAAATCGATCTCGTCGTCCTCGCCCAGATTGACGAAGGTCAGAAACTCTCCCCGCTCACCGAACAGTCCGAAACGTGTGGCCAGCCTGTACCATGCGGCGTTGACATCCCGCAGACCATCGCGTCGCTTGAGGTCGATGACCTCATCGACCCGCCCGTGCTCTGGACCGCAGGCACTTGCCTGCGACGCGGCCTCGGGCGGGCAGGTCGTCAACAATGGTTCGCCATCAAGGACGAGCAGCCCCGAGGCGCCGAGCTTGTCAGTCAGCGTTTCGATGTTCATCGTGCCTCCTTGCGGGCAGCCCGTCCGCCACCGAACTCGTTGCCGTCTACCTCGCCTACTCCGGCCTGTGCCACTGCGAGGCTATCCCCTGCTCAGTGTGGAATACGGCTTCGCCGAGCGGGACGGAGGCAGGAGCGTGAGCGACGCCGGGTGCCTTGATGAAGCAGAGAAGGTCAGACCGCGCGCCCCCCTTGCCTCGGCTTGCTGGGGGCGACTGTCGCCGGTATGGAATGCGGCTACGCTCGGCTGCTGTGAGCTTTGACATGTTTGTTCAGCGCTTCCGAGACGGGCAGGCGGCCCTCATGAGCCCGGAGGCGCTCCACACTCTGTTCGGCCCCCACGTGCACAGCGAGGAGCCGGAGTTTCATCTGTGGACCATCCATGCCCCCGACGGGGGCGAGGCTCAGGTCTACGCCGACACCAGCACCTCGGACTTCAGTGGCTTCGTGATCAGTCGATTTTCGACTGGGCTCGTTCTCGATTTGCTGGTGCAGTGCGCCCGCCGGTCCGATGCGGTGATTCTGGCTCCTGGATGCCCGACGATGATCACCTCTTCGGAGCAGCATGCTCAGCTTCCCGAAGAGCTCCGAGACGACGCGCGCCTGGTCCAAGTCGCAGCTGACGTCGAGGTGATACTCAAGGCTTGCTGATGCTGGCGATAGGCGTCGGTGTGGAGGCCGGCGCCCGGCCGGAGGATGCGGTGGCCATGCGGGTCCTGGACGCCCGGCTGCCCGCGGAGAACGACGAAGACCAGTGGGGGGATGCTGTTCGACCGGCGGCCCTCGCCTACTGGCTCATCACTCGCACTCCTGCCCGCCGACACGACTCGTAGCTGCAACGACGCCCCTCTGATCCGTAGCTCAATGTAGATCGGCCGCGGACGGTCACTCCGGCCGTGCTACGGCCCTAGGAGGACGTTAACGGACGAGATTGGTTGCGGTGGATGCCGTACTTCAGTGCTGCACGCCGATCCATGTCAGGGTGCGGGGCCAAGGCGTGCGCCAACCTGTATGCCGACAACAGCGCACAACTGCGAACAGGGCGTCAGCGGCGCTGCTTGTCCGATGGGGGTGGCGTCAGAGCTTCAGCGGCCCGTGGGTGCCTGCGTGGAAGGTGAAGACGGTCGGTTCGACGTCGAACTCCTCGCGGAAGTGCCCGCCGTAGCCAGGTTCTTCGACGTGAGGTGCGAGCAGGTCCAGGATGGGGACGAGGTCAGCCATCATGTCGTCGAGCCAGAGGTTGCGGCTGAACAGCCCCCAGACGTGGCGCTCACCGCTTGCCGTGAAGCCCCAGGACTGCCGCCGTAGGGACGCGAAATCACCTCCGGGCAGCCGGCTGTCCGGATCTGAGGAGAGCAGCGGATATGTGTGCTCCTCCCCGTCGAGTCCTGCCGGGCGTTCGGAGGTCAGGCCGAGGTGCCATCGCAGAGCGTCCAGGAC
Source organism: Streptomyces sp. PA03-1a (assembly GCF_033792805.1). Lineage (NCBI taxonomy): Bacteria > Bacillati > Actinomycetota > Actinomycetes > Kitasatosporales > Streptomycetaceae > Streptomyces > Streptomyces sp. PA03-1a. The sequence continues at coordinate 1,506 of NZ_JARAVO010000421.1, read as the reverse complement.
CGCATCAGGCGTGTCGTCGCGGAGGAGGCAGGCGAAGACGACTTCGTAGTGGAGGCTCACGGAGCCGTATTCTGCCAGGCACGACCGACAGGCCCGGAGTGTTGCGCCTGCCGCAGCACAGAGGCGGATGGGACTTGAAAACCGTCGTGCCAGCGACGTCACCGTGGGTTCATATCCCACACTCGCCGCAATGGTCGGCGAAGGTGCCGGACAGAAGGGGTGCCCCAAGACCCGGGGGCACCGCTTCTACGTGCACGATGGCGCTGTTCTTCCCCCGGATATCCCCGCCTGATCGGGCACGCCACGGGCACGGACTCGGCCGTGCTGCTCGTTTAGATGGCCAGTAGCGCGGCGAGCAACGAAGCCGCCATTGCGGAGAAGAGCCGCGGCTTTCTCCAGCCCGGTCCGGAAGCCTGGCGGGTCAGTTCCCACGTGATCACCAGCCCGCCACCGAGGCCCAACGTGTCCCGCAGCAGGAAAACGGCGGTATGCACAAGGTCCTCCAGTGGCTTCGAACGGACGGGAAGGCTACCTCTAGCGGCGGTCGCGAGGTTCGCCGGGGCCTCAGTTTGGAAGACAGGCTGCAAACCGACGTGGCCGGCTCGGACGCAGGTGGGACCAACTGCCGCCGGGCTTCGCGCTGTCGGGCGCGACCGCTTCCCGCCGGTTCACCGAATGGAGCGTGGCCCGCGTGTGGGCCAAGCTCCACCGCCTGGTCCTGGACGAAATGGGCTTCCGGGGTGGTCAGGACTGGTACCGGTGCGCGATCGACTCCGTCAGCGTCCGGGCCCTCAAAGGGGGCGGCTGACCGGACCGAATCCGACTGACAGCGGCAAGAAGGGTTTGATAATCCACTTCATCGTGGACCGCCGTGGTCTGCCTCTGTCGTCGAGCGGCATCTCCGGGGCGAACCTCCACGACAGCCAGGCCCTGATCCCGCTGGTCTGCGGCACCCCACGCATCCGCTCACGCCGCGGCCCACGACGCCGCAGGCCCGGCACATTGCACGGGCACAAGGGATACCGCTACGGCATCTGCGGCGCTGGGTGTCGTCCCGCGGCATCCGGCACCACCTCGCCCGCAAGGGCACCGAGTCATCCCGACACCTGGGCAATGACGTCTTACAGCTGGTCCCCCGTGCCGGCCGGTTCTGGAGGGTGCACGCCGCCCCCGTCCTTGACGTCCTGCTCGCATGTTCGCCTGTCGTAGGACTGGTCATTGGCAATCAGGAGCACTCCGGCCACCTGTTCAGGGTGCTCGACGGCGAGCCATTCGTCGCCCGTGTGGTCCCCACCCGGACCGAACGCCTCAGAGGAGTAGACGCTTTGACAGATCAATGCCACGCGCTTCTTGTCCACCGCGCAGGCGTCCACCGCAGGGCCGCGCCGATAGGCCGCCCTGACGTGTCTGGGCTTGATTCGCTTTGGCGGACATCCGAGATCTGGGGTTCAGCCCCGGGAGGATGTCCATCATGGAGAGCATGGGGAAGAAGAAGCCACGCCCTCG
>NZ_JARAVO010000420.1:0-3377 GCF_033792805.1 Streptomyces sp. PA03-1a | reverse complement strand
GACACCCCTCGACCGAGGGTGAACGACCCCCCCACCGAAGAAAGACCCGGTCGAGCACCACCCCGCCGCGCGCACCGGCAAGCCCACAACATCACCCGGAACGCGCGGCGGGCCCCCTCTCGTCACAACGCCAACCACCCCGCAAGAAGAACTCCCGCCGACGGGGTGCAACGTGACAACGTGCTTGTCCGGGCGAGGGATCCTGTAGCAGGGGTGGGCACCATTGCTGCGCGTCGCAGAGGCCGTGCGCGTGGCGCAACGGGCATCTCCTCGCGGGGTGCGGATGCGTCCTACCGGACCGGTACCCCATCGTCCGCAGGCGGCGCCGGATGCTAGAGCCTGTCGTCAAACGTCAGGCCCACGTCAGGAGGGATGCGAGGGTGACAGCGGCCTGGAAGGACTGGGCGGTCTTGTCGTAGCGGGTGGCGATGCCGCGCCATTGCTTGAGGCGGTTGAAGCAGCGTTCCACGACGTTGCGCCGCTTGTAGACCGCCTTGTCGAAGGCCGGGGGTCGTCCGCCGCGGCGTCCGCGCCGGAGCCGGTTGCGGATCTGGTCGGCCCGCTCGGGAATGGTGTGGGCGATGCCCCGCTCACGCAGCCAGGTGCGGATGGCCCGGGAACTGTAGCCCTTGTCGCCGATGACATGCGAGGGCCGGATCCGGGGCCGGCCAGCTCCGATCCGGGGCACGCGGATGGCCTGCATGACGGCGGTGAACTGGGTGCAATCATTGGTGTTGCCGCCGGTGATCGTGAAGCCGAGCGGGCGGCCCAGACCGTCGCAGGCAAGGTGAATCTTGCTGGTCAGGCCGCCCCTGGACCGCCCGAGCCCCGAGCTGCGGAGCCCCCTTTTCGGGCCCCCGCAGCATGCTGGTGGGCCCGCACGATGGTGGAGTCGACCGACACCATCCAGTCGACGGCACCGGCCGCATCCGCCTTGGCCTGGGCGGCCCGCAGCATCCGCTCGAAGGTGCCGTCGGCCGCCCACCGGCGGAACCGCGTGTGCAGCGTGGCCCAGGACCCGTACCGCTCGGGCACATCTCGCCAGGCCGACCCCGTCCGGAACTTCCAAACGATCCCGTTCAGGACCATCCGATCGTCCAGCCGCTTCCGTCCCGTTGCCGCACGCGGCAACAGTGGCCAGACGAACTCCCACTCGGCGTCTGACAGTTCATGGCGACGTATCACCAGTCCATGATCCACCAGGCAAGATCGTTTGACGACAGACCCTAGGACACCTCGATGCCGTGCTCCTGCACCAGGGCTTCCAGGCCGCCAGGGTATCCCTTGCCTCCGATGACGAAGTCCCAGTCGCCGCTGGCGCGGCGGCGGAAGGAGCCGAGGACCAGGGCTGTTTCTCCGCGGCGGCCGTCGGAGACCTCCAGGCGGCCGAGTTCCTCACCCAAGGGGCCCAGGAGCCGGATGAAGGCGTCGGTGAATCCGGAAAGGTCTGCCTCGGGGTTGGTGACGGGGTCGACGGCCGCGGCCAGGACGAGCCGGTCCGCCCTTTCCGGCAGCGCCTCGAAGGCCACGCGGATGGCGGCCTTGTCCGGGGCGGTGGCGGTCACCGACCGCACGCTTCCCTCCGGGGTCCGGGGGTTGTTGAAGAACACGAAGTGGTCGTCGCTCAGCACCCGGGATCCCTGGCACACCAGGGCGCACACGTCCAGGGCGACACTGCCCGACCACGACATGCCCAGCACGTTGTGGTCCTGGGCGGGGCCGGCGGTCCTCTCATCGGGGGCAGGCTGCTGCTGCGGGACGCCGGCCTGCGTGTCGCCGAGCCTGCCGCTCAGTCCGTGGCGGTGCAGGAGGTCCACCAGTTCGGTGCCCGCGATCAGTTCCAGCGGTTTTCCGCCTGCGAAGGTGTGCGAGCCGGGACCGAACCCCGAGGTGGTGACGAGCACGCCCTTGTTGGCGCCGGCGTCCTGCACGGTGCCGTACAGGTCACGCACCGCGCTGGGCGGCACCGTGTTCCGGTAGCGCTTGACCTGGACGACGATCTTCCCGCCGCGGATCGGGGCCGGGTCCTCGGCCTGCACGTCCACGCCGCCGTCGCCTGAGCGCTGGGTCGTCACCGCATCCATGCCCATGGCGCGGAACAGGTCTGCCACCAGTGCCTCGAAGGCGATCGGGTCCATCTCGTACAGGTCCCGCTCTTCCTGCCCTCCGTGGCTGACCGTGCCCGACCCGCCCACGTCGCCGGGCAGCCGGTGCGGCCGTATCGCGGTGCGCTGGTCGGGGCGGGCCGACAGCTGTCCGCGCAGCCCGCCGGTCAGGCAGTCCACGGCGCTGACCTGTTCCAGGTTCAGCGGGGCAAAGGATGTGCGGGTGACCATCACCGTCGCCACGAAGATCTCCGTACGCCGGCCGGTCGCCGGATCGTGGTCGTCGACGAAGCCGTTGAGCGCGATCGAGTCCAGCGCCCCGAACCCGTCGGCGGCGAACAGCTCCCGCAGCGCCAGCAGGACACACTGGGCGAGGACATCGCGGTACAGCTCCCGCCGCTGGGCTGCCGGGCGGGCGGTCTCCTTGTCCTGGTCCGCGCCGGGCATGTACCGCACCAGCTTCGCCTCGGGGACGATGTCGTACTTCGGGAGCTCCCAGTTCACCACCAGCTGCCGCGCCGGCGCGTCGTACGCGGCGGTCAGCCGGCGCGGCAGGCCCTCCGGCCAGCCGGCCGAGGCGTACAAGGCGGCCGAGAAGTACTCCACAGCCGCCTCGGGGTCCCCGTCGCGAACGGCGCCGGCCAGCTGCGTGATGCCGGCGTTGTGGCCGCGGATCTCCGCCAGCTGGCCGGCCGCCCACTGGTCGTACTGCTGCCGGTACGCCGCCAACTGCTGCTGGCGCTGCGCTTCGGCAGCCTGGGCGGCATGCCAGTCACGCTCAAAGCGGTCCCGTGCTTCCTGCTGGGCCTGAGCCCGCCGGTTCGCCGTCCAACCACCTGGCGCCGCCTGGTACTGATTCGGGTCGGGCATCGCCACCGGATAGCCCAGCCGGCCGGGCGCGAACGGCTCGAGCTGCTCGGAACGCGCCAGAGCATCCAGCCGGAACGCCGGTGTACGGCACCCGGACGCCAGCAACGTCCGCAACTCCTCGACACGGGCTTCCAGCTCACGCGTCCGCCGCTGCGCATCGGCCTCCCGGTGCTGCCGGTACGCAGCCTGCTGCTCGCGCCGGCTCCGCGCCAGATCACGCTCATACGTCCGCTGCTGCCGCTCCGCACTGCGCAACTGCTGCACCCGGGCCCGCTGCTGGGCCTCCACCTGCCGCTGCTGCTGACGCTGCGCCTCAGCCCAGATCCCGATCAACCCACCAGAGCGACGACTCATGACGCTACAGGCCCTCCCCAGGGACACCGTTGTCCCACCCCACCCCTA
>NZ_JARAVO010000041.1:0-48517 GCF_033792805.1 Streptomyces sp. PA03-1a | reverse complement strand
CTGGTTATGCTTTTTGTTTATGGTTTTTTTTTTTTTTCAAGCGAAAGACGCATACGGGGTGGTGGAAGGTCCCCTGGGCTCCGAGAATTTTTTTAAGGACAGGACACCTGGAAGGCGCCTGATGTACCTCACCCGCTTCCGCGTCAACACCGCACGCCCAGGCGCCCGACGACTCCTGTCCACCCCCCAGGCCATGCACGCCGCCGTCATGTCCTCCTTCCCCGACCTGATGCCCACCGCCGAACAGACCCCCCGGGTCCTGTGGCGCCTCGACCGAAACGCCACCGCCGAAGTCCTCCTCTACGTGGTCAGCCCCCACCGGCCCGACCTCACCCACCTCGTCGAGCAAGCCGGCTGGCCCGCCGCAGCCGCCTCCGGCACCCCCGGCTGGCAGACCTACGCCTACGCCCCCTTCCTGCAGCGCCTGGACAAGGGCACCGTCTGGAACTTCCGCCTGACCGCCAACCCCGTCCACTACGCCCGCACCAAGGACGACCAGCCCACCACCAAGCGCACCGCCCACCTCACCCCTAAGCACCAACTGCACTGGCTCTTGCAACGGCAGGACACCGGCGGGTTCCGCATCCTTGCCAAACCGCAGGACAAGCAGCTCACCGAGCACGGCGATGAACACCAGGCGATCGTCCGCGACCAGCGCAGCCTCGACTTCGGCAAACGGGGCGCCAACGGCCGCGTCACCCTCACCACCGTTACCTACGACGGCCGCCTGGAGGTCACCAAACCCGACGCATTGCGCGGAGTCCTGACCGCCGGCCTGGGCAAGGCCAAGGCTTACGGCTGCGGCCTGATGACCCTCTCCCCTCTGGGATGACGCATGAGTACCATCGGCAGCAGACCGGCAAGCAGCCCACGCGAACTCACCCGGGTCTCCGACCGCAGTTCCTTTATTTACCTGGAACGCTGCACCATCCACCGCGACGCCAACGCCATCACCGTCGAAGACGCAGACGGCACCACCCACATCCCCTCCGCCACCATCGGCACCCTGCTGCTTGGGCCCGGAACCCGCATCACACACCAGGCCATGAGCGTCCTAGGCGAGACCGGGGCATGCGTCGCCTGGGTCGGCGAGCACGGAGTGCGCTACTACGCAGGAGGCCGGGCGCTATCCCGCTCCGCCGCACTCGCTGAGACCCAAGCCACCCAGTGGGCCAACCGGCGCACCCGGCTGGAAGTAGCCCGGGCCATGTACCGCCGCCGCTTCCCAGACGAAGATCCATCAGGCCTCACCCGGCAAGAACTCCTGGGCCGAGAAGGCCGCCGCATGAAGGACTGCTACCGCGTCCAGGCGCAACGCACGGGTGTCCCATGGAAAGGCCGCCGCTACACCCCCGGTGACTTCTCCTCCGGGGACGCTGTCAATCAGGCGATCACTGCGGCCGCACAGGCCATGTACGGCGTCGCGCACGCGGTTGTATCTGCCCTGGGCTGCTCGCCTGCCCTCGGATTCGTCCACTCCGGCCACGAGCTGTCATTCGTCCTGGACATCGCCGACCTCTACAAGACCGAAGTCGGGATCCCCGTCGCCTTCGACGTCGCGGCGGAATCGCCGGAGGACATCGGGCCACGGACCCGCCGCGCACTCAGAGACCAGATTCACCACCTGCGACTACTCGACCGCGTTGTCACCGACATCCACAACCTGCTCGCCCCAGACGAGCGAGCTTCCCAAGTAAGCGACGATCCTGACGTGGTAAGACTTCACACAGACCGCGATCAACACGTTGCCGCGGGCGTCAACTACGCACTCGAGGCCAGTTGGTGACCATCATCGTGCTCACCAACTGTCCGGCCGGCTTGCGTGGCTTTCTCACCAGATGGCTACTGGAGATCTCGCCCGGCGTCTTCATCGGCAACCCATCCGCCCGGATTCGCGAGGCTCTCTGGGACGAGGTACGGCAGTACGCGGGCCAGGGCCGAGCCCTCCTCGCCTACACCACCAACACCGAGCAGGGTTTTACCTTCGACGCCCACGATCACGCTTGGTACCCGATGGACCACGAAGGCCTCACCCTCATCCGACGCCCCAAGGCCCCAGACGCCTCCAAGGCCACGGCGCCGAGGTCCGGGTGGAGCAAGGCAGCCAAGCGGCACCGCTTCGGTCGTCGCTGATTCCAGAATGTCGCGTGTTGAGGGGTGTGGGCGTGATGTCGGAATCTGAAGAAGTGCTCAAAACGGCTGCCCGCCGTCGGTAAAGGCGCAGGTCCCGCAGTCTGCTCCCCGCGCCCGCGGGGATGGTCCCTTCCGCTTCACCCCGTTCGAGGGCCACGTCCGCTGCTCCCCGCGCCCGCGGGGATGGTCCCTCCCCGGCATCCGCGGCAACTACCGGACCGAGCTGCTCCCCGCGCCCGCGGGGATGGTCCCTACCCGAACATGGCGCCGAACCACTTCGGGCACTGCTCCCCGCGCCCGCGGGGATGGTCCCTACCACGGCGAGCTCTACACCGTCACCCCGACCGAGCTGCTCCCCGCGCCCGCGGGGATGGTCCCTACCTCCTCCAGCCGCAAGAAGCGGGCGGCTGCTGCTCCCCGCGCCCGCGGGGATGGTCCCACCTTCACCGCGCCGACCGACGCCTACAGCAACTGCTCCCCGCGCCCGCGGGGATGGTCCCAACGGGCTGAACCTGCTGGGCATGGCTCTCGACTGCTCCCCGCGCCCGCGGGGATGGTCCCCAAGGAGTGAGCTCATGGCGCGTGTCCGTTTCCTGCTCCCCGCGCCCGCGGGGATGGTCCCACCGGAGAACCCGCATGAGCCAGATCGGCAACCTGCTCCCCGCGCCCGCGGGGATGGTCCCCGCGCTGCTGGGCCTTGAGCAGTACGCCCTGCCTGCTCCCCGCGCCCGCGGGGATGGTCCCTCACCCCGATGCCGTTCCGGTACGACGGATCCCTGCTCCCCGCGCCCGCGGGGATGGTCCCGCGGCAACGGTCTTCACGATGACCGCGACCAGCTGCTCCCCGCGCCCGCGGGGATGGTCCCGACGACAAGCTGCCCGTCTCGCCGCAGGTCCCCTGCTCCCCGCGCCCGCGGGGATGGTCCCGGACGCGTCTTGTCCGCGGCCTTGAACACCTCCTGCTCCCCGCGCCCGCGGGGATGGTCCCACGAGGTGGCCCCGCCGTTCCAGCCCCTCGACCTGCTCCCCGCGCCCGCGGGGATGGTCCCCAGCGCCCCCACCACCGCGTCAAGGCCAAGCTCTGCTCCCCGCGCCCGCGGGGATGGTCCCTCCGGGCCCGCTCTCGCCGGAAGCCACAGGCACTGCTCCCCGCGCCCGCGGGGATGGTCCCTCGCCGGCAAGGGTCGCCAGACCGGCAACCAGCTGCTCCCCGCGCCCGCGGGGATGGTCCCCAGTCGTGCCCGAACCGTTCGGCCAGCAGACCCTGCTCCCCGCGCCCGCGGGGATGGTCCCTCCCGCAGCGTGCCCGGTAACCCAGATAACGCTGCTCCCCGCGCCCGCGGGGATGGTCCCCGGTATCGCCGGTTGGGCTGGCAGTTCCTGATCTGCTCCCCGCGCCCGCGGGGATGGTCCCCGGACGATCTACGCGACCGGCAAGGCCCGCCACTGCTCCCCGCGCCCGCGGGGATGGTCCCGTCGAGTCCTTCTTCGTCACGTCCGTCGCCAGCTGCTCCCCGCGCCCGCGGGGATGGTCCCGAGGGTGTACCGCTCCGGGGACTCGGCGACCTCTGCTCCCCGCGCCCGCGAGGATGGTCCCGGTGATCTGAGTGCTCATGGATCCTCGATCTCCTGCTCCCCGCGCCCGCGGGGATGGTCCCGCATGAGTGACGCCCTGGAACTCCCCGAGATGCTGCTCCCCGCGCCCGCGGGGATGGTCCCGCGAACGGAACCGCCCCGCTTTCGGGGGGATTCTGCTCCCCGCGCCCGCGGGGATGGTCCCCCCGGGGGTGGCCGGGCGGGCGCTGTCGGGTGCTGCTCCCCGCGCCCGCGGGGATGGTCCCGCGACGGCGAAGGTGACCCGGGCGTCGTCGTCCTGCTCCCCGCGCCCGCGGGGATGGTCCCGCAGAAAAGGCCCCCGGCCCGAAGGCCGGGGGCTGCTCCCCGCGCCCGCGGGGATGGTCCCCCGTCGAGCAGGCCCGCTTCGAAGCCGCGCATCTGCTCCCCGCGCCCGCGGGGATGGTCCCATGTTGACGAACCGCTCGATCGTGGTCTTGCTCTGCTCCCCGCGCCCGCGGGGATGGTCCCGACCACTCCGCGCAGGTCACCATCGCCGTCACCTGCTCCCCGCGCCCGCGGGGATGGTCCCAGCCCGGTGAACATGTCGGCAGAGCCCTTGATCTGCTCCCCGCGCCCGCGGGGATGGTCCCCCTCCGAGCGTCCGCGTTGCCAGATCCTCACCACTGCTCCCCGCGCCTGCGGGGATGGTCCCCACGCCGTGCGCGGCTGTTCGGCCGCCGACTACTGCTCCCCGCGCCCGCGGGGATGGTCCCGCCACCGCCACCGTCACCAAGACCACCGGCAACTGCTCCCCGCGCCCGCGGGGATGGTCCCAACGCGCGGGCGGCGCGGGTGCTGTACGACGCCTGCTCCCCGCGCCCGCGGGGATGGTCCCTGGGCCGGCCGCTCACCGTAGAGCACGGTGTGCTGCTCCCCGCGCCCGCGGGGATGGTCCTGCCGCCGCATCGCCACCGACGCCCGCGAGCAGCTGCTCCCCGCGCCCGCGGGGATGGTCCCTCCGAGACAGTCTCGTCCCGACGCTTCATGACCTGCTCCCCGCGCCCGCGGGGATGGTCCCAAGGCCGTGAAGTCGGTCAAGTCCACCACCAACTGCTCCCCGTGCCCGCGGGGATGGTCCCGGGCCCAGGGTGTCTGCGGCGAGGCTGTCGGACTGCTCCCCGCGCCCGCGGGGATGGTCCCGTGCCAGCGGAGACCCTGCTCACGACGTAGTAGCTGCTCCCCGCGCCCGCGGGGATGGTCCCGTGGCGAGGAGCTCGCCGACGGTCATCGCCATCTGCTCCCCGCGCCCGCGGGGATGGTCCCCTCACCGGCGCGACGAGCGACGACGAGCTGCAGCTGCTCCCCGCGCCCGCGGGGATGGTCCCGGGGAGACAACAGCGCCAGGGCGGTCTGGTAACTGCTCCCCGCGCCCGCGGGGATGGTCCCATGACCGGGGGAAGCCAGTGATCAAGCCCGAACTGCTCTCCGCGCCCGCGGGGATGGTCCCGCGAACGTCACCCCGTCGTCGTGGTGGTGCGTCTGCTCCCCGCGCCCGCGGCCATGACACAACCTCGAAGCCCCGTCAGCGGTGCCCAGCGGGTCGCCGCTCATGGCGTCCCAGCGGAAGCGTCGTCCAGCTCGCCGCCCGCCTGCGACTCGTACCACTGGATCTTCGCGTGCAGGTGCTGCTGGTCGAGCAACATCGCTATGTGCTCACGGAGTTGCACCGCATGCTCGCGCAGCACCCGCAAGCGCTCGGCGTTCGTGGCCTCGCCGTGCCGGGCGAGTTCGGCGTAGCGGCGCATGTCCGCGATCGGCATGCCCGTCTCGCGCAGGCAGCGCAGCACGCCCAGCCAATCGAGGTCGTCCTCGGTGAAGACGCGCTGCCCGCCTGCCGTGCGCCGGATGTCGCAGAGCTCACTGGCGCGCTGGCCGGTCTGCGGGTCGCCGTGCCCTCGGCGAGCGCACTGGCCCAGGCCCGCCGCCGGATCGGCGCCGCGCCCCTGCGGTGGCTGTTCGACATGAAAGGCCCCGGGGCCGATGTGCGGGCAGCCGGGACACGATGCGCGGCCTGCTGGTGGTCGCGTTGGACGGCACTTCCTCGACCAGCCGGAGCGCCGGACGTGGCATCTCGCCGACGCGCTCGTCGGGCCCGACGACCATGTCGCCGGGCTGCTGGACGACACCGCCTACGCCGACCCGCGGGTGGGAAACCTGCGGGTCCGCACGATCCGGATCCTCGCGCGCGGGCAAACTTGTGCAGCGGGCCACCCCTGGAGGGGCGGTCCGCCGCACAAGTGGTTCAGGTCCCGCGTGTAAGTGGCCGACTCTTGGTCAGCGGAGACCGAAGGCCCGGATCACGGTCTGAGTGACCGCGTTGCCGGCACTGTCGTGGGCCTGCGCCCGCATCGAGACGAACCGGGCCTGCTTCGGGGCGGACAGCCCGAACCGGCCGTCTTCTCCGCTGGTGACCTTCCGCCAGGTCCGGCCGTCGTCGTAGGACACCTCCAAGGTGACCGCCGACAGGGTGCCAGCGCCCGCGGCGTGGGCGAGGTGGGCGACGGACGCCGTCAGTCTCGCGTTCCTCGCGGCCTTGCCTGCCTCGTCCGTGTCGACGCCGTAGTAGATCTGCAGGAGCGGCAGGACCGCCTGCTCGTCGCCCGACGGGGCCTGGGAGGTGAAGTCCCACTCGGTGTGCGTCGTGGAGGAGTACGGGCTCACGGTGCTGTCCCGGTCGGCATCCAGTACGAGACGGTACGGCAGCTTTCCGACGTCGGGTGCGTCGGCCTGCACCATGGTGTTTCGCGAGTTCTGGGCCAGTTGGGTGTCACCCTGGTAGAGCGTGAGGGTGTGATGCGCGTCCCGGTAGTCCAGGGACATGCCGACGTGGTCCGAGCCGCCCCAGGCGGGGACGTCGAGGACCAGGTGGCTCCCGTTGCGTGTGGGCAGCATGTAGTTGTTGTTCAGGTACGGGCGCTCGATGGGCTTGAACCACTCCTGCATCTGCGTGCTGCCCGCCCGGTACGTGGTGCGCGGCTCGATCTCGTAGAGCAGGTCGTCGACGTACGCCTCCTGGCCCCAGGAGTACGCGGGCTGAGTGGAGACCCAGTCAACCCGCTGTGAGTTCACCGGCTCCGACATGGGCATACCGATCCCCCACCTCGGGTTGTAGACCGGCCAGTCGTAGCGGAACTCGCCGCCGCCCAGGGACGGGTCGGGGCTGTCGAAGGTGACGTTCACCCGCGCGAGGTTCTTCGGGCCGCCCTGGACGACCAGGTTGTCCGGGATCTCGTTGTGCCACGTCCACATCAGGTCGTACACGTAAGGGCTGACCGGCTGCGAGTCCACCGAGAGCGTCGCCCCGTGATCGGAGGCCTGGCCGAAGAGCTTCTCGCCCTCGTCCGTGCTCAACAGCGTGACGTCGATTCGGGCGGGGGTGTGAGTCCATTCGTCGTTGCTGTAGCTCCGGAACCCTCGCCCGGGCGTGTTGTTCACGACCAGCAGGAGCTTGGCGCCCGCCTCGATCGCCGCGATTGCCTGGTCGGCGTCGCTGATCGTGTCGTTGCGGCGGACGACCACCGCCTTGCCCCTCGCGTCCACACCGGCGTAGTCCGCCCTCGTGCCGTCGCCGGCTGCCACGAGCGGGAGCCTGTAGTGACCCTGGGGCAGCGGGGTGACGTCCTGTTGCCGAAGGGCGTCGGTGAACTCGGTGGTCTTGGTGGCGACAGCCAGTGCCGGCTGCTCCTTGCGCCAGCGGGCGCCGAGGTCGAAGTCGCCGTGGGTCACCTTGTGCGTGGTGGGCTGGGCCCACAGGCTGTCGTAGTTGGTCTGGGTCTCCATGTAGTCGCGGTAAAGCTGGCCGCCCATCGAGCGGGTGTACTCCAGGCGCTGGTAGGTCGCCTCGGTCCGCTGCGGCGTGGTCATGTCGATCCGCTCGATCTTCGAGGCGTCCAGGGTGACCGTGGTGTTGTGGTCCATCACGACATCGGGGTCACCGAGCAGCGCCATCCCCATCGAGTGCGAGCCGTGGACACCCTGCACGGCCTTCCACTCCAGCACCGAGTAGACGTCGCCCGCAACGTAGCCCTCCGCCGTGCCGGTCTCGTCGACTATCCACTGCTGGGGCGCGTCGTCGCCGGACCGCAGCAGGTCGACGACCCCTGACATCGGCTTTCCGTGAGCGTCCTTGAGGACCACGGTCAGCTTGTGGGAGATGTCGCCCAGCGACACGGCCGTGTGGGTGGCCACATTCCCCGCCGCGTCGGTCGCGACGATCTGCCCCGACCAGGGAGCCCTGCCGGTGGCCTTGGACGCGTCGATCGTCAGCGTGGCCGAAGCGGTGCCGCGCGCCGGCACGACGACCTGGGGGGCGGACAACTGGAACATTCCCGCTGGGGCGTTGGGGGCCTGAACGGACAGGTCGAGGGTGACCGGTACGTCACCCATGTTGGTGTACGCGATCGGGCGTTTCACCGCGCCGGACCCGTCCGCCGGCACCAGGGGGGCGAACGCGGTCGCGGAGGCGAAGACGCCGGCACTCAGCGCCGACGGGACGTCCACCCGGCCGCTGCCCGCTTGGAAGGCGCTCCACGCGGGCAGCTGCTTCGAACTGCTCACCAGCAGGTCCTTCAACTGGGAGCTGGTCAGCCCGGGGTGCGTGGCCGCGAGCAGGGCAGCGGCGCCCGCGACATGCGGGGTGGCCTGAGAGGTCCCGCTGAACGTCAGGTAGCTGCCCTCGCCAAACGGCGAGTATTGGGAGCGGGCCGCCAGCACGTCGACGCCGGGCGCGCTGATCTCCGGCTTGAGCCCGCCGTCGACGCGCGGGCCCCGGCTGGAGAAGTAGGCGAGGTCGTCCGAGGAGTCGACGGCCCCCACGGTCAGGGCGGCGTCAGCCGCGGCCGGACTGCCGATGCTGTGGTCCGTAGCGGTGTTGCCCGCGGCGACCACGAACAGGGCCCCGGTCTCGGCGCTCAGGCGGTTCACCGCCGAGCTGAGGGGGTCGGTGCCGTCGGACGGAGCCGGGTCGCCCAGGCTCATGTTGATGATGTCCGCGTGCTGGTCCACCGCGGCCCACTCCATGCCGGCCAGCACCCAGGATTCCTCGCCGGCACCCTCGTCGGAGAGCACCTTGCCGATGTGCAGGTCCGCGCCGGGCGCGACGCCCTTCTCCTTGCCGTCCGACGCGGCCCCCGTGCCGGCGATGATGGACGCGACATGGGTGCCGTGCCCATGCCGGTCCGTCGCGTCCTCGTCCGGGACGAAGCTCTGCGAGGCCGCTATCCGGCCGGCCAGGTCGGGGTGTTCGGCGTCGACGCCGGTGTCCAGGACGGCGACGTCCACGCCCTGCCCGGTGTCACCGGCCTCCCACGCCTGCGGCGCGCCGATCTGGGACGTGGACTCGGCGAGATCCGCCTTGACGACTCCGTCGAGCCAGATCCGGACGATACCCGCGCCGAAGGCCGGCGTGCCGGACGCGGACGTGGCTGCCGCGATCCTCGAGCCCGACGCCGGCGTGGAGGTGATGGCCCGCCAGAAGTCGGCCGACTGGTCCCGGTCCTCAGCCAGCGCGGCACCCTGGACGCTGCCGAGGGCCCTGACGCGGGTGGCGCCCGTCGGGGTTGCGGAACGCAGCCCCGAGGCGGTTTTGCTGCCGTACGAGACGATGAGCGGCAACTGGTCGCGATGTGCGTCGTCGTAGCCGTCCGCGACCAGCTTGCTGATGTTGAAAAGGCGCTTGTCCAGCGTGCCCGCCGCCACGTAGGGGAGAACGGACTCGGGATACACGTACAGGTCGCCGTTCGACTCCGTGATGCGCGCCTGGGCTTGTGTCCCGGCGGCACTGCGCACCTGCACGGTACCCCCGCCAGCGCCGGACTGCCGCGTGACAACCACGTCACCCGTGATCAGGGTGACCGAGTGGACGCCCGGAGGCACGTTGCGCTGCGCGGCGGGAGCGGCGGAGTCGGTGGTCGCGGACGCCGCGGCATGCGCGGCGGACATGGCGACGGGTTGCGCGAGGGACAGGAGGGCGGCGCCGGCGACGGCGAACACGCTCCAGCGTCTCTGTGATGATCTCAAGGCATTCCCTCAATGTTCCGTAGGGCCGAGTCGGCCCGCGAGCGATTCATGACTGAAGTGACGGATCGGCGGGGGATCGGATGGCCGACGCTGTGGACCGATCGCGGGGGTTCTGGGATCGCGAAGCCGGTTGGCGTGGACGATCAGACTTAAGGCTTGTAGCCGGGAGGTGTATTGATCAGACTCGTGGCTGAAATCGCCAGCTGGCGAATCGCGCCATTACCGGCCCGACGGCCCGCCGAGCGGTTGGGACCAGGAGGACGCCCGGTGCTCGGCGCCCTCGGGATCGGCGAGTTCGACGAGCGGGTCTATCTCGCTTAACTGGCCAAGCCGGACAGCGCGGGAGATCGCCGAACACCTGGGCACCACACTCAGCCGGATACGAAATGCGGTGGCCCGGTTGGTGGAACTGGGCGACGCCTCGGTGCACGGCTGATTTTGATCGTGCTCCGCCATCGTGCTGTGGCGGGTGGACACCCGCCGGCGTGCACCCATGGCGCTCGGGCGCTAGCGTCTCGTGATCCTGATTGTGTTACTTCGAGGTGTTATTGACGCGTTTCTTCGCGCTGGTCTGGACGAGTCGGACCTTGGCGAGGATCTCGTCGGCGGTGACGGTCCAGGTGAAGGGCTTCGCGTTCAGCGACAGTCGACGGGTCGGGTGTCACCGACTTGTCGTCCGCTGGAAGCGGCGAGGTGACGCATTCGCCGGTTTCGAGGTCGCAGTACCCCGCGACAGCGTCGGACAGCAACTCGAGGGGCTCGAGCGGATCGTACTTGTCACTCATCGTTTCTCCCACGCCGTGCGGATGGCATCCGCGTATGACCGAACGGTCCCGGCACCGGGGACGCCATAACGACCGGCGAGCACCACGAACGGGACGCCTGCAGCCCCCAGACGGAGCGCCGCCTGCTGGTCGCGGCGGACTTGGGCGGCGAACTGGTTCCCGGCCAGCACGGTGCGAACCTCATCCTCAGGGAGACCCACCACGACCGCTGAGGCAGTCATGGCGGCGTGGTCGTAGGTGTCCTGGCGGCCGCTGAACAGGGCGCGCTGCAACCGGCTCATGAGCTCATTGGCGACCCCGTGCTGCTTGGCCAGCTGGAGCAGCCGCAGCGCGTCGAAACTGCTGGCATGGATGCGCTCCATCTCGTACGGCAGCCCATCTTGATCAGCCATGACCTTCACGCGGCGATCCATCTCGAGCGCCCGCTCCAGGCTCACTCCCATCTTCTGGGCGGTGTAGCTCGCAATCCCGGCCGGCTCTTTCGGAGCTGAGGCGTCAAGTTCGAAGGTGTGCAACTCCAGCTCGATCTCGTCCTGGCGTCCCGACCGCGAGATCGCGGTCTCGAGGCGGTGCTTTCCGACGTAGCAGTACGGGCAGGCCACGTCTGCCCAGACGTCGATGTGCAATTTGTCGGTCTGTGCTGCCACCAGATCTCCTTCAGCGGTGCTGCTGCGGTCGTGGGTTCAGGTTTGTGGGGATTGCGATGAGGCGGGAGCCGGCGGTTCGGTGCTCCAGCCGCTGGAGGCCGTCCGGGATTCGTCGAAGTCGATGGCCGATGAGGTGCAGGGCGAGGTTGGGATCGACGGTTGCCGCATCTGGGGTTCGCGCAGCGTTCGACTTCGGGTAGCGCCGTGCGCGCTCGCGGTCCTGCCGCAAAGGGCACCGCAGGGGCCGGGCGGGGGGCATTCCGGAGGTGTCGGGTCCGTGCGCTGAGCGGCTCGGGCCCAGGGACGCCGTAGCGAAAGGTCCACCGTCGGCAGAGCCGTCAACCTCGCGGAGGCTGGTGTTTCAGGTCGAGGCCTTCGTGAGGAGGCGTATGTCCTCGTCGGTGAGGGTGAGGTCCTGGACGGCGAGCAGTCCCGGGAGCTGTTCCAGGTTGCGGGCGCTGGCGATCGGGGCGACGACGGTGGGGCGGGTGAGGAGCCATGCGAGAGCGACGGTGGCGAGCTCGGCGCCGTGTGCCGCGGCGACAGTGTCCAGCGCATCGAGCACCGCGACGCCCCGCTCTGTCGACGCGTACCCGGCCGCGCGATCGGCGCGTGCGCTGTCGACGGTGATGCCAGGACGGTACTTGCCAGTCAGGAAGCCGGTGGCGAGCGAGAAGTAGGGCAGGGCGGAGAGGCCGGCGGCCTCGGCGGTGTCCTGGAGCGCGCCCTCGTAGGTGTCGCGGGAGACCAGGTTGTATTCCGGCTGGATCACCACGTACCGGGCGAGGTTCTCGCGCTCGGCGAAGTCGAGGGATGCCTGGAGCCGTTTCGCGGAGAGGTTCGAGGCGCCCACGGCGCGCACCTTGCCGGCCTTCACCAGGTCGTCCAGAGCTGTGACGATCTCCTCCACGGGCACGGACGGGTCGTCGTAGTGGGAGTAGTAGAGGTCGATGTGGTCAATGCCGAGGCGGCGCAGCGACTGCTCGGCCGCGGCCTTGATGTTGGACGCGGACAGGCCCTTGTAGTCCGGGTGCAAACCGACCTTGGTGGCCACTATGACCTTGTCGCGGTTGCCGCGTGCGGCCAGCCACTTGCCGATGACGGTCTCGGACTCACCGCCCTTGAGACCTTCGATCCAGGCCGAATAGACGTCGGCAGTGTCGAGGAAGTTGCCGCCGGCCGCGGTGTAGGCGTCGAGCACGGCGAAAGAATGCTTCTCTTCGGCCGTCCAGCCGAAGACGTTGCCACCGAGGGCGAGGGGGAAGACGGCGAGGTCGGACGTGCCAAGTTTGTGGAGTGCAGTCACGACGGGCATATCCTTTCGGCTCGTGAGGGTGCGGTGCTGGCGCGGCAGGTGGGACCAGTGGCGGAGGCGGTGCGGCGGGAATACGCATGGGTGCCCGGTAGCTTGCAGCCTGTGCACAAAACGACCGCGTCGACCGCGTTGGCACCTGGCGCGTAGGCCCACTGTGCAGGAGCGCGACGAGGGTTACAAAAGGCATGTCTATGTTCCTGAGGAACATCGGAAGGGCGTCATCAGTGAGCAACCATGAGGGCCAGGCGGCCTCCACTGGCGCGACGAGGGCGAACGTAGTGCGCCTCTCGGGCCCGTGCGAGCGCTGGGCGCAGGACGCGGACTTCATTCGCGAGATCCTCGACCTGGTGGGCGACAAGTGGAGCATGCTGGTCATCGGCGCCCTGGCCGACGGCGACGCTCGCTACTCGGACCTCGACACCGAGATCCCCGCCATCTCCCGGCGCATGCTCACCCTCACCCTCAAGCACCTTCAGCGCAGCGGGCTGGTCGAGCGCACCGCCTACGCGGAGGTGCCGCCCCGCGTCGTCTACTCCCTCACCAGCCTCGGCACCTCCCTGCTCTCCGCCATCGAGCACCTGGCCGCCTGGTGCGCCGAACAGCACACCGAGATCCGACGCCACCAGGACGCGTACGACACGAACGCCGCCACACGGAGTGCGTGACCGGCGTGAGGCGGAGTGGATCCCGTGCCACCGTGAAGTTTCGAAGATCACTTCCAGTGGTTGTTGAGCACGAGAGCGGCGCGGGCCATGTCGCCAATGCGGCTGGGGCCGAGGCTGATGTGCTCGAACGCACGCCAGCGTTCCTTGAGTTCGGCGGCGGTGCGCTCGCCGAGCGCTCGGATGTGCCTGATCAGCTCGTTCATCATGCGGGTATCGACGGGAAGGGCCTTCTCGGACTGGCCTTGGGGCGGCGGACCGGAACGCGGATGCCGATCCTGGCTCCGATGTAGCCCTTGTCCGCCAGGGTGGGCACGCCGTCAGCGGCGGCCTTGTGCAACGCGGGCAGCGCGTGCAGGCAGGCGACGGTGATGTCCGGGGTGGGGCCCGGCTCGACATCGGAGACTCATAGCGGGGTGCCGTCCGGAGCGGACAGGAATGGATGTTGCCGCCGAAGCTCTTGTGCTTCTGGCGGAAGCACAGGTCGTTGCCGTTCTCACGGACCCCGGAGGCCCAGCCGGATCTATGAGGGTGCCGTCCAGCACCACATGCGTCATGCTCTGGCGCGGCAGCGGTCCAACACCTCATGGGAGACCGGGGCTTGGTCGGCGGGGTCTTCGATGCCGTCGTGCAGATAGCGGTAGCCGGCGGCCTGGATGATCCCGACCTCCCGGGCCAGGCAGTGAACGCAGCCGCGTCACAGAACCAGCGCGGCACCAGCACCGCTTAACGGAACGAGCCCCGCGCCCGCGCGCCGCGCGAGGTAAGCCCTTGGTCGATTCGGGGCACGCACCGCACGATATTACTGTTCTCTGCCCGACCCGTCATTAGGCTACTACGCTGCCCGACTTTTGCGGGAATCCGGCATAGCTGTTCGTGAGCGTCGACACCCTATGACCGTGGCGCGCCTGCTCTTTTGATGGAGGGAATTGCAGCCTGAACCGTTAACGGATATCAGAATTGCGGCCTGGACTTGTCGAAATTGCTGGCGAACCTTCTGCTTCGCAGCTAAAGCCGAATCGGTCGACGGTGGTCGTACCGATCGCCTCAAGGCCGCAGAAGGGTGTACGGGGCGGGGATGGCCTTTGGAGTTGGATTGCTGTACGCCGATCCTTCTCCGGACCCGCACACGCGACATCCCTCACCAAAGCGCGCATAACGATGGCGTTCCAGACCAGCCCTGTGAGGGGTCCCGGCTCACGCGAGCCGGGACCCCTCCGAACGGGCGTGGACTACTGGTTGATGCGGCTCATGTCGGCGTACCGGTCGCCGACCGGTGCCGCCACCTCGGACAGCCGATCCAGCTGCTCGGCCGAGAGCACCAGCTCGTCCGCCACCACGTTCTGCTCCAGGTTGGCGACCCGGCGCGTGCCAGGGATGGGCGCGATGTCGTCGCCTTGCGCGAGCAGCCACGCGAGCGCAACCTGAGCGGGCGTCGCGCCGAGCTGCTTGGCGATGCCGTCCACCTGTTCCACGATCCGGATGTTCGCCTCCAGGTTGTCCCCCTCGAAGCGCGGGTTGGACCGGCGCCAGTCGTCGGCGTCGAACTGGTCGAGCGAGCGGATCGTACCGGTGAGGAAGCCGCGGCCGAGCGGCGAGTAGGGCACGAAGCCGATGCCGAGCTCGCGCACGGTGGGGAGCACTTCGGCGTCGGGGTCGCGCGTCCACAGCGAGTACTCGGTCTGGATGGCGGTCACCGGGTGCACGGCGTGCGCACGCCGGATGGTGGCGGGCGCGGCCTCCGACAGCCCGTAATGGCGGATCTTGCCTTCCTCGATCAGCTCGGAAAGCGCCCCGACCGTGTCCTCGATCGGCGTCTCAGGGTCTATCCGGTGCTGGTAGTAGAGGTCGATGTAGTCGGTGTTCAGGCGTCGCAGCGAGCCCTCGACCGCCCGCCGCACATTCTCGGGGGTACCGTTCAGCCCGAGGACCGGCTCACCGTTCTCCTCGGGCACGAGGTGGTTGATCTGACCGAACTTGGTGGCGATGACCACCTCGTCACGGCGGCCGGCGAACGCCTTGGCGAGCAGTTCCTCGTTCGTGTACGGACCGTAAATCTCGGCGGTGTCGAAATAGGTGACGCCCAGCTCCATGGCGCGGTGGATCGTGACGATCGACCCGGGGTCGTCGGTGCCGGCGCCGGTGTAGCCCCCGGACATACCCATGCAGCCGAGGCCCAGACGCGAGACCTCGAGCCCCTCGCCTCCCAGTGTGATCTTCTTCATGCGGATAGCCTTTCCTGATAGAGACCGATCTCGTATTCGATGGCGGCGAGGCTCGCCGTTTCCTTGAGCCCTTCCATTGCTGGGCATATCCCGGCAAGTGAGGGTGCGGCGCTTGCGCGGAGGTGTGAACAGTGCCGGAGGCGACGAGACGGGAATGCGCCGCCTGTAGTGCCCGGTGGTTTCCGCCCTGTGCGCAGAGAGTGATCGCTTCGACCGGTGTGTTGACGCCCGGTGCGTAAGTCCACTGTGCAGGAGCGCGACGATGGTTACAAAAGGTACTTTTATGTTCCTGAGGGGCACCGGAATTAGGCACCTTCGTGGATGGCGAAGACTGTGCCCCCTACCGAATCGCTGCGTAACGCGGCGGCATCCACAAGGCAATCCACCGCCTTCGTGATCTGCCACATCCACCATCCGCACGAGCAGGGTGGCCGGCCTCAGATGGCCCCGCGCCGACTGCCGAGTGCGGTAAGCCCGGTCATTTCCGGTGCCGGTGCGGGGAACAGGGCGTCGCCCAGGTTCCCGGCCGCCCGTGCGTCTTGTGTACGGATAACGCCGGGTGGAGGGCCATCCCCTGCCCTCCACCCGGCACCGGAACGCTTCCGCTCGGAGCGTGCCGGGGATAGGGGGCTCAGGACGCACGGACCTCGACGGTGTCGGCAAGGGCGCTGAGTACCTGCCTGAGCTGCGCGACGGCTTCGGTGTCATCGGCCGGGTGGGTCTCGGCGAAGCGGGTCACCGAGCTGGGTATCGCCAGCTTGGCGTCCTCCAGGATCGTGGCGCCGGCGATACCCGCGGACTTGCGGGCGTCGTCCTGGGCCCACACCCCGCCGTATTGACCGAAGGCGGTACCGACGACAGCAGTCGGCGAACCCGCCAGGGCGCTGGAGCCGAACGGGCGGGACAGCCAGTCGATGGCGTTCTTCAGCACGGCGGGCATGGTGCCGTTGTACTCAGGGGTGACGAGCAGGAACGCGTCGGCGCGCGCGGCGCTCTCACGCAGGCGGGTGGCGGCGGCAGGACGCTGCTCGTCGGTGTCGATGTCCTCGTTGTAGAAGGGCACCTCGGCCAGGCCCTCGTAGAGGGTGACCTCGACGCCCTCGGGTGCGTGCTTGACGGCCGCCTCGGCGAGCTGAAGGTTGTGTGAGCCGGACCGTAGGCTGCCGACGAGGGCGAGGATGTGGACAGACATGGGTACTCCATACATAAACGTGCCGACGGAACAAATAAGCACCGCGAGAGGAGTGGATCTCGGTCCGCGGTAGCGAGCAGCGCTACTCGCGCATGGTCAAACCGCCGTCCACCGACAAGATCTGGCCAGTGATCCAACCGGACTCCGCAGACAGCAGGAAAGCGAGCATGGAAGCGAGGTCCTCGGGCTTGCCAAGGCGCGGGAGCGCGGTCTTCTCCAGCAGAGCCGCGCGAACCTCGGGGGGCGTGCCGGCACGGACGTTCTCCGTGAGGACGACCCCGGGGGCGACGGCGTTGCACCGGATGTTCACTTGGCCCCACGCCTGGGCAGTGTGGCGGGTGAGCGCGTGCAGGGCGATCTTGGATGAGGCGTACGCGGCGAGCGCCGATTCCCGCTGCCACGCAGCCAGGGAGGAGACGTTGACGATCGAGCCGCCACCCGCGGCGACCAGCTCGGGCAGGCTTTCGCGGATCACGAGCCCGGCGCCGGTGACGTTGATCCGCATCATCTCGGCCCACACGTCGGGGTCCATGGAGTCCACGCCCTGATCGCGGGCCATGAGGTCCGCGTTGACAGCGGCGGCGACGTTGGCGACGCCGTCGAGCCGCCCGAACCGGTCAGTGGTCTGGGCGACCAAACCGACGATGGAATCCTCGTCCCGAAGATCGAACTGGACCGTAAGCAGCCCATCGGCCGTTTCCGATGCCTGCTCGCGGATCCACGCGAGCTTCTCGACGCTGGTACCGGCCGCGGTCACTCGGGCGCCTTCGGCCAGCAGTCGCAGCACGGTGGCCGCGCCAATGCCCGATCCACCCCCTGTGACGATGAAGACCTTGCCCTTGAGCCCTTCCATTGCTGGGCACATCCTTTCGGCTTGCGAGGGTGCGGCGCCGACGCGGCAGGTCGGAACAGCGCCGGAGGCGATGAGGCGGGAATACACCTTTATGCGCGACAGTTACCGGTATGTGCAGGAAATGACCGCTTTGACCGCGTTGACGCCTGGTGCGTAGGGCCACTGTGCAGGAGCGCGACGAGGGTTACAAAAGGTACGTCTATGTTCCTGAGGAACATCGGAAGGGCGTCATCAGTGAGCAACCATGAGGGCCAGGCGGCCTGCACTGGCGCGTCGCGGGCGAACGTAGTGCGCCTCTCGGGTCCGTGTGAGCGCTGGGCGCGGGACGCGGACTTTATTCGCGAGATCCTCGACTTGGTGGGCGACAAGTGGAGCATGCTGGTCATCCGCGCCCTGGCCGATGGCGACGCCCGCTACTCGGACCTCGACACCGAGATCCCCGCCATCTCCCGGCGCATGCTCACCCTCACCCTCAAGCGCCTGCAGCGCAGCGGGCTGGTTGACCGCACTGCCCACGCGGAGGTGCCGCCCCGCGTCGTGTACTCCCTCACCAGCCTCGGCGCCTCCCTGGTCTCCGCCGTCGAGCACCTGGCCGCCTGGTGCGTCGAACAGCACGCCGAGATCCGACGCCACCAGGACGCGTACGACACGAACGCCGCCACACGGAGTGAGTGCCTGGCGTGAGGCGGAGGCTTGATGTCCGTGTGATCATTTTGCGGACTTCGGGCTGGTCAGCTGGTGGCGGCATGGGCTAGCTGTATTGATCATGAGCGTTGTTCACACTGGCCCGGGATTGATCATGGCGAAGACCTCCGGTGTGGTGGAGCTGTTTAGGACTGCACCACCCGGAGGTCTTCGTGCCCCTCCGTGATGCCCGGTTGACCGTTCATGTCAGGCGGTCGCTGGTCGAGCGTGTCTGCTCGGGTCGCCCTGTTGCGCATGTGGCCGCCGAAATGGGCATCTCCCACGCCACGGTCTGAACCGGCTGGCCCACCTGGACCGGCCCATCGGCCAGGTCATCCGCCGCTACGAACGCGACCGGCCCGGCAAACTGATCCACATCGACGTGAAGAAACTCGGCCGGATCCCCGACAGCGGCGGCCACAAGGTCCTCGGCCGCCAGGCTGGCCGGGCCCGACGCAGCAACATGGGCTTCGACTACGTCCACTCCGCCGTCGACGACCACAGCCGCCTCGCCTACCGCGAGATCCACACCGACGAGAAGGCCGACACCTGCGCTGGCTTCCTACGCCAGGCCACGGCGTTCTTCGCAGCGTCGGGTATTGGCGACGTCGAGCGGGTCCTGACCAACAACGACTGGCCCTACCGCAAGAGCTTCGCTTGGCAGCAGGCGCTCGCCGACCTCGGCGCGGCCGGCAAGGTCGAACGCTTCCACCGCACCCTGCTCGAGGAGTGGGCCCGGACGGCCGAGCGAAGGCTGGGTCTCGTGGCGGGACCGCGTTCTCGCTGCCAGTGTTTTGTTTGTTCGGTGCAGCCCGCGTGGTGCTGCCTGTCCTGTCGGGGCGGGGTAGCACCACGCGATGGTTCGATCACCGGACACGTCGCACCCTGAAGGGCCCAGAGCAGCGAGGACTCCGAGCACGACTAATGAACTTGAAAGCGTGATGTCGGTTGCTGGGATCAGGTGGTCACCGCTTGCGATTGGGGCTCCACTCGTAAGCTCCTGGTGCCGTCTCGATGACTTCGCGGGGCCAGGTCAGTCGGACCTGTTCCAGGCGCCCGCGATGCTCGGCGATCCAGTCTTCCTGGGGTCGGGTTCCCAGGGCTGTCGTAAGGCGGTCCGGGTCGCTGACCTGGATCGACAGCCAGCCGTCTTCGTGCACGTGGATGTCGAGGCTCAGGCCGCGGTCTCCGCCGATGCTGACCGTCTGGCCTGGTCCCAGGTTGGAGAGCTCCTGCTCCCAGGAGTCCAGGTCATGCTGGAAGAGGTAAAGGTCCAGCCGGGCATCGACGAAACTCGCGGAGACGAGCACGTCCGCGTGCAGAATGTCGTGGCCGGTCAGCACGCCCGGCTGGGACCGTCCTGTGACGCGCACGATACAGCGGTTCCCATCCGGATCGGCGAGGTGGATCAGATCCATCGGAGCAGGTTCCGTCATTGAGTTACTCGCTTTCGTGCGCTGGCGTGGGCTGCATCGTCTCCTATCGCCGGACGAGCGAAACAGTCAGGCCCAGCCCTGGAGAGGCACGTGCCCAGGGGCCAAGCCGGTGCCGGTAAGACAGCCGTCGATCACGTCTGGCCGGTACTGGAGCTTCTTGAGCCGATCCTTGACCGCGCGGGTGACTTGACCAAGGCTGGCGGCGGCAAGGTTGCCGATGTCGCGCTTGACCAGGGACCACACGCCCTCGGTTGGGTTGAGGTCGGGCGCGTAGGTGGGCAACTGAACGACGGTAAGCCACTCGGCGTTCGCGTCGATGAACTCGCGCAGCGGCTTCGTCAGATGCAGTCGGACGTTGTCCCAGATCAGCACGATTGGGCCACCCAACTGGATGCGGGCCCGGACGATCAGATCACGGAAATCGCGCCAGCCGAAGCCCTTCGGCTGGTCCTTGCGCCCGGTGTACTCCCGGACCGCATAGAACAGCCGGGACCGCTCACCAGGCTTGTAGCAGGTCATGCCCACCATCGACACTCGCCCGGACCCGCAGCCGCGCACCCGCACCACCGGCGTGCAGCCCCGGCGGCCCCAGGTCCTGGCACGCGGCGGAGTCATCGACTGCCCGGCCTCGTCCTCAAAGACGATCCAGGCCCCCCGCTCCGCCGCGATGCTCTTACCCGCGGCCATGTCTCCTTCTTCCAGACTTCGACCGAGGTGTCGTCACGCTCGATGGCCCTCCGGGCAGGCTGCTGCCACGACCAGCCATGCCGCTTGAGCAGCAGCCATGTGCCCTCGACCGTGTACGAGACGTGGAACAGGCGACCGATCAGTGTCTTTATCCGAGCCAGGGTCCACCGCTGGTCCACCCAGCCGTGGATCAGCGGTCCGCGCTCCAACTCCCTTTCCAACCGGGCGATCTGCGTATCACTGAGCCTCGGTCGGCCCGGGGATCCCTTCGACAGGACGCCAGCCTTCCCACGCTCGCGCCACTGGCGACGCCACCGCTCCACGGACCGCTCGCTGACCCGCAGCGCGGCAGCGATCTCCCGATTCTTCTGCCCGCCCTCGAAGCGTTCCACGGCCTGCAGCCGAATCCGCTCCCGGGCGGCCCTCCCGGCGTCGGTCAGCCCGCCGCCCTGCGCGTATCTCACAGTCCAGGGCTAGCGGAACGGCCCTCCCACCGTCAGGCGAACGGCTCCGACATCACCCAATCAAGTTCAGTAGCCACCTGCAGAGCCCACTCTCTGCCGGGGACCTTCTCCTGGCCTCATGCTGTGGCTACACCACGAGATCGGCAGTCCCTTGGGATATGGCCCTTGCCACCCTCCCGGGCCAATCCAGTGGCTATTTGTCTAGCCGCATTCGATGCTGCTCTCATAATCATTCCTGCTCCTCGATTTCGCAGCATGGCCAAGCACACATGACCGAGGGCCTCGAAGTCCGTTTCCCCTCCGGACTTCGAGGCCCTCACCCGAGATAGTCATGAAGCCTCGTGCAAGGGCAACGCGTACAACGCTGCCGGGATCAGGGCTGGCTGTCGTCGGCCTCGGAAAGGGCGAGTTGGCGCCAGCCGGGCGAGGTGTTGACGATGCGGCTGCGCCACCGAAGCGCGTACCGCTTGCAGTTCTGGCATTTTGCAGCTCGGTGAGTGCAGCCGGACATGCGCTCGCCGTAGCGGGCGCCAGTGCTCCAGGCGAGAGAGTCGGCGGAGACCAGCAGGTGGCCGTAGGCACTGATTCCCAATGGTGTTTGTCAAGGACTTCGGTGACGCTGGGCGATCAGGTCACGCCGCTGTGCGGCCATGTTGGGGTGGCTCGGTGGTGAAGGTCCGTTGGTCTCGGATGAGGGCCCAGAGGACATCAAGGCGGCGCCGGGCGAGCGCGAGAATCGCCTGTTTGTGGGTTTTCCCCTCGCTTCGTTTGCGCTGGTAGAAGGCCTGTGAGGTGGGGCAGCAGCGGGCGCGACCTGGGCGGAGAGGTAGAACACGCGTAGCAGGCGGCGGTGGTAGCGGTGTGGCCGGCGCATGTTGCCGCTGATCCTGCCCGAGTCTTTGGGCACGGGTGCGAGGCCCGCGACACCGGCAAGCCGGCCGGAGCTGCCGAAGGCGTCCATGTCGCCGCCGGTGCAGGCGATGAATTCGGCGCCGAGCAGGGTGCCGATGCCGGGCATGCTGGTGATCACCGCGGCGTGCTGGTGCTGACGGAACCGGGCCTCGATCGCCGCGTCGGTGCGGGCGATCTCCTCGTCCAGGGCCATCACCGCCCGTGCGAGGGTGTGCACCATGGCGGCTGCCGTCCTCTCGCCGGGAACCGCGGTGTGCTGAGCCTGGGCCGCCTCGACCGCGGCGGCCGCCACCGCTTCGGCGTTGCGAAGCTTGCGGTTCGACAGCCAAGTGGCCAGCCGTGACCGGCCGATGCGGCGGAGTGCTGCGGGCGTCTGATAGCCACTCAGCAGGACGAGTGCGGCTTTGGAGGTGCTGTAGTCGAAGGCACGTTCCAGGGCCGGGAAGTACTCCAGGATCTGCGCGCGGAGCCGGTTGATCGCCCTGGTGCGGTCGGCGGTCAGGTCGTAGCGGCGGGCGGTGAGGATCCGCAGGTCTATCGCGATGTCGTCCCACTCCTGCAAAGGCTGCAGGTCGCGGCGCATCCGGGCCTGGTCTGCGATGACGTAGGCGTCCTTCGCGTCGGTCTTGCCGTCCCCGCGGTAGGAGCCGGAGGCGTGGTGGACCGTCCTGCCCGGGATATAGATGAGTCGCTGCCCGTGTCCGGTCAGCAAAGCGATCAACAGCGCGGCCCCGCCGGCGTTCAGGTCGACTGCCCAGGTCACCGCATCACCGTCGGCCAGGTCCAGCACGTCACTCATCAGTTCCAGCAGCTCGTGCTCGTCGTTCGACACCCGACGCGACAGGACCTTCACCCCGTCCCCATCGATCACCGGGCAGTGGTGCTCGGCCTTTCCCGCGTCCGTTCCCGCCCACAGCTCGGGCACCGGCCTCTCCCCTCGTCGAAACGTGTACTGGTCCCTGCGGACGACCACGCCGACGTGTCCCTACGAAGCGACTGTTCGCGCATCCCAATCAGTGGCCGTGTCGTCGCGGGGCCTCGGGCGGCCAATCAGTGGAAGCCACACCAGTGGCATGAGCCTTTTGAGCCACACCCGAAACCCCTGGGCCTCCCGATCCTACGAATGACCAGGATGAAGCCCACGAACAAGGTAGGGAGGCTTTTCCAACCTCAGCTCGGCGTTGCCAGGTGAAGGGCGAGTACGGCCTTGATCAGGTCAGTGACGCGGGTGGTGCTGCAGCGGAGCTTGCGCAGCAGCCGCCAGGACTTCAGGGTGGCCATCGCCTGCTCGCCGACCGCGCGGATCTTGGCGTGGGTGACGTTGACGTATTTTTGGCCTGCGGAGAGCTTCTCCCAACGGCCGTGGTAGGGGACACGCACGGTGCCCCGGCGCCCTGGTACCCCTTGTCCGCCCAGCACCGGACGTCGGCCTCGGCCAGGGCGTCGATGACGCCGTGGGTGCGGGCGGCTTTGATGTCGTGGACCGCGCCGGGTAAGGCGGGTGAGGCCCACAGCAGGCGCCCGAACGGGTCGGTGATGACCTGGACGTCCATGCCGTGCTTCTTGTGCTTCCCGGAGTAGTACGGGCGGTCGGCGGCGATGCGGTCGATGGGCAGCAGGGTGCCGTCGAGGATGACGAACGCCTTGCGTGCGGCGGTCCGGGCGGCCGTGGCAAGGTCGGGGGCGACGGCGGCCAGGACCTCCACCGCCTCGGTGACGTAGCGGTAGACGGTGGCGATCCCGACACCGAACCCGGCCGCGAGCTGAGCGTAAGTGTGCCCGCACCGCAGATGGGCCAGGACCAGCAGGGCCTGCCGGTCCGCGGGGAGCCTGCGCCACCGCGTGCCACACTCACGGCGTCGGGTGGCCAGCAGGCGGGAGAGGTACCGCAGGGTCGAGGTGGACAGATCGATCCCCGATGGGTAGACAAGCACGTGAAGCTCCGGGCGGGACAGGTTGCTCTTGGTCGAAAATCCATCTACCAGGGGCTTCACCCTTGTGTCAGGCCAACTCCGAGACAAGGGAAGCAGGTTGGAAATGCTGACTGAGTGGACGTCTCATTTCTAACGTTCCGCGGAGCACGGTCTCCAGTCACGAAGCCCCGTGACGCCGGGCCGCCTCACCGGGTGCGGCGACACTGCAGGCCGCGGTGACGCCGGGGAACGTCCGTCCGGCGCCGCGCCCGGCCCTTTCGTTACGCCACCTTCGGCCTGCTCACGTCCGGACGTCGCGGCACGGGACGGTGCCGGACCTCAGCCGGCTGCGAAGAAGTCGAGGTAGGCCTGGGCCAGAGCGGTCGGGTTCTCCAGCGCGATGTTGTGACCGGCCGCGGGGATGACGACGCCGTGGACGTCGTCGGCCACTTGCGCCATCTGCTGTGCTACCGCGTCCCCGAGGTATTCCTCGGCTCCGACGGCCAGGACCGGGCAGCTGAGCGGGTCGGCGTAGTGCGGGCGGTTCTGTTCGGCGTCGGTCTGCCGGGCGCGGTACATCTCCAGGATGGCCCTGGTGCCGCCCGGCTGCTCGGCCGAGTGCACGATCTCGTTGACGTCTTCCTCGGCCAGCGCGCTGGGGTCCCACATCTGGCGGCGGGCGTAGTACGTCCAGAAGGGCCGTTCCCGTCCGGCCAGCAGCAGTTCGGGGATGTGCGGCAAGCCGAAGAAGCTGAAGTGCCAGCCGGTGCGGCCGTCGTCAGGGGCGAGCGAGGGGTCGGGGCCGCCGCCCGGCATTCCCGGGCCGACCGGAAGTCCCGGCAGGAGCGTTTCCTGGAAGACCAGTTGCCGTACCCGGGGCCGGTAGAAGGCGGCGACGGCATAGGCGATGGCCGCGCCCCAGTCTTCGCCGGCGACGCGGAACCGGTCGAAGCCGAGGTGGGTGGCGAGTGCGGCGACGTCGGCGGCCATCGTGGAGGTGTCGTAGCCGCACAGGGGGCGCTGGGAGCCGCCGGCACCCCGGTTGTCGAGCACGATGACGGTGTAGTGCGGGGTCAGCAGCGGTACAACGTGACGCCAGTACGCCATGGTCTTCGGCACGCCGTGCACCAGGAACACCGGCTCGCCGGTGCCGCCGATCGCGTAGTGGATCTCCACACTGTTGACCTTGGGCTTGCCGTGTGTGAGCCGGGCTCCGGCGTGGTCAGTGAGGTTCACCTCAGTGACCTCCTTCTTCTTCTTCTTCTCATGGGCTGTGCAGGCGCAGACCGTGTGGCGGATCTTCCGGAGCGGCGTTTCTTCGCCGCCGTCCAGCCGGTGTCCGCGGTCGGTGTGAAAGCTTCACCCCCATGCAACCGCGCCTCCATCGCCGCTGGTGTCGCGTGCGTCGTGCTTTCCCCAGATGGAGTCCATCTGACGATCAGATGGTGGCAGCGCGGGCGCCTCCGCAGCCGCGCCGCTCCCGGGTCGGCGGGGCCGCGGTCGCCGACGGGCGGCGGGTCAGCCGCCCGTTGAGCGGACGCGCAGCAGCTGATCGGCGAACCGCGCCGCTGCCGGGCTGGTCTCGCCCGCCGGGGGCAGCATCAGGTGGATGTGCCGCTCCAGACGCACGCCCTCGACCTCGACGAACCGCAGGACGCTGTCCGGGTCGGTCAGCACCGGGTACTGCAGGCCGGTCGGAGCGAAGCCGATGCCGACGCCCGCGCCGACCAGTTCGAGGAACAGTTCCCAGTCGCCGACCTCACAGACGACCCGGCGCTGGATCCCCTCGGTGGCGAACGCGGCGTCACTGAGCAGGCGGGCCGTCCACCGCGGG
Organism: Streptomyces sp. PA03-1a; assembly: GCF_033792805.1. Classification (NCBI taxonomy): domain Bacteria; kingdom Bacillati; phylum Actinomycetota; class Actinomycetes; order Kitasatosporales; family Streptomycetaceae; genus Streptomyces; species Streptomyces sp. PA03-1a. Next base: position 23,140 of record NZ_JARAVO010000041.1, on the reverse strand, counting down.
GGCACCTCGACGAACCGCTCGTCGGCCAGTTCCGCGATGGTGACGTCGGACCGCTCCGCCAGGCGGTGATCGGCACGGCAGACGAGGCGCAGCGGCTCCCGCGCGAGGCCGGTCATCCGGATGCCGGGGACCCGGCCGACCGCGGGTCCGATCACACAGTCCAGCTCACCGGTCCCGATCATCGAGATCATCGTCAGCGCGGGCCCGTACTGGAGGCGCAGGTCGATACCGGGGTGATCGCGGGTGAACTCGCCGAGGTAGGAGGCGAACGGCACCAGATGCTGGGCGGAAAGCCCGACGCCCAGACGCAGGGTGCCGATGAGCACGTCACGGGTGTGGTGCACGGCCTCTTCCGCCTGCGCGGCGCTGATCACGGTCCGGCGTGCCGGGCCGACCAGGGCTTCGCCGGCCGCGGTGAGCCGGACCGGCCGGGTCCCGCGGACATAGAGGGGCGTGCCGAGTTCGCGTTCGAGGGCCTGGAGCGAGTTCGACAGGCCCGACTGCACGATGAGCTCTCGCTTTGCGGCGCGGGTGACGCTGCGCTCATCGACCAGCGCCAGAAAGTGCCGTAGCTGTCGGAGTTCCATCGGCCGCCGCCTCCAGGCCTGCATTGCAGTGCATCCGGGCAGTTCCATCTGTCAGACAGATGCAGCCTATCTCCGCACGCTGCCGCCGGATGGCCATCGACGTTCCGACCTGCGTGGTTGACACCGACGAACCGGTAAGGAACATCAAGGACAGGGGATCCACCATGCCGGACCACTCGGCGAAGCACGACGTGCCTCAACCCGCCGGAAGCGGATCGCAGCGGGCCGCGTTCGTCATCACACTGATCTGCGCCGCCCAGTTCGTGCTGCAACTGGACTTCAGCATCGTAAACGTGGCGCTGCCGTCGGTTCAGAGGGAGCTGGGCATGCCCGCAGCGCAATTGCAGTGGATCGTCACCGGTTACGCGCTGTCCTTCGGGTCACTGCTGCTGCCGGGCGGCCGCCTGGCGGACCTGCTCGGCCGACGGCAGGTGCTGACCGTCGGCCTGGCCCTGTTCGGGATCGCTTCGCTGGCCTGCGGTCTGGCGCAGTGGCCGATCATGCTGATCGCCGCCCGGATCGTGCAGGGCGCAGCCGGGGCGATGGTCTCCCCGGCCGCGCTGTCGCTGCTGACGACGACCAACTCGGAAGGAGCAGCGCGCCACCGGGCGCTGGCGATCTGGCAGGCCACCACCGCGGCGGGCGCGACCGCCGGGATCGTGGCCGGCGGGCTACTCACCCAGTACTTCGGCTGGCGGGCTGTCTTCCTGATCAACCTGCCGGTCATCGCCGTCATCCTCGCGCTGGTCCCGCACCTGCCGGCCGGGAAGCGGTCCGGCGGCGGCAGCCTCGACGTGCGCGGGGCACTGCTGGTGACCACCGGCATCGCGGCGCTGATTTTCGGCCTCAGCAGCGGGCAGCAGCACGGCTTCACCACGCCCGCCACCCTCATCGCTCTCGCCCTGGCGGTACTGCTGACCACGGGCTTCGTGTGCGCCGAGAAGCGGTCGACGGCTCCGATGCTGCCCCTGCCGATCCTGGCGGAGCCGGCCCGTCGGGCCGCGATCGCGGCCATGCTGCTGATCGGCGCCATCCTGGCCGGCTACGTGTACTTCGCGTCGCTGTACATGCAGAAGGTGCTGGGGTTCAGCCCGGTGACGACCGGCCTGGCACTGGCCCCGTCGACCGTGACCGTGGTACTCGTCTCCACCTTCGGTACCCGCCGGCTGCTGACCCGGTTCAGCATCAAGACCGTGCTGCTGGCCGGGCTGGCCTGCATGGGCGCCGGGCAGCTGTGGCTCGCCCAGATCACCGTCGGGGCCGACTACCCAGCGGCCGTACTGCCCGGCCTGATACTGACCGCGGCCGGGGTCGGGCTGGCACTGCCGACCGCGTCGATCGCGATCACCAGCGGGGTCCAGGCCCGCGACCAGGGACTGGCCGGGGCGCTGTTCACCACCAGCCAGCAGACCGGCGCCGCGGTCGGGCTGGCGATCCTCGCCGCCGCCGCGGCCTCCACCGGCCACAGCGGCTCTCCGGTGGACGGCTACCGCCTGTCGTTCCACATCGCGACCGCTCTCGCGGTCCTCGCCACGATCATCGTCGCGCACCAGCTCGGCTCGACACCCCGCCGCCTCGAACCCCAACGCCGGCAGCCCGGCCCTGACGGAACGCCCAATGCGCGGACCGCGGCGCAGCTCGACGAGAGGTGACAGGACCGACTGAACGGGGCGTCCATCTCCTGTACGGCGGGGGCCGTCTCGGGCTGATGGGCGCTGTCGCCGACGCCGCGCTGAGCATGCTTCTGGTCTCCCAGCTGTCCCATAGGTGGGGCAGCCGCTGGACCACGGGGGGAAGGTGGTGTGGGCGGAACAGGATCTGCCCAAGGGCAGCTGAATGTCCGGGCTCGGGTGGCGGCCGATCCGGGATCGGTCCGGGACGCCGCGCCGTCAGGCGTTGTCCGGCGTTGGGGTCATGTCCTGGGTGCCGACGACGGAGAGCAGCCGGAGCGCGTTGTGGGAGAGGCTGCCGCGCTCGGCGGTGAAACACACCAGGAACTGGTCGCGCATCGGCACGGCGAGCGTGTCGCAGTTCAGCTGCAGGGTGCCGACCAGGGGGTGCTGCATGGTCTTGCGGTGGTGGGCACCGCTTTCCACGTGATGGCCGTCCCACAGCTCGGCGAACTCGGTGCTCTGCTTGTGTAGTGTGCCGACCATGGTGCGGATCCGCGGGTCGGAGGGGTACCGGCCGGCGGCGGCGCGCAGGTGGCCCACCGCGAGGCGGCCGAACTCCTCGGCTCCGGTCATGCCGTAGTGCCGTGAGGCGGGATCGGGATGCAGGAAATGGCGGAGGATGAGATTGCGCCGGGCCGGTGGGACGGCGGAGAAATCCTCGAACAGTGCCGTGGCGAGTGAGTTCCAGGCGACGACGTCGTAGCGGGCATTGACGACGAATGCCGCGATCTCGGTCATGTGCTCCAGCAGGTTCAGCACCGAGTCCGGCACGTCCGAGCGTGGTCCCGTCGGCGACTCCGGTGCGACGCCCGCGAGTTCGAAGAGGTGGGCGCGTTCGTCCGTACCCAGGCGCAGGGCGCGGGCCAGTTCGCTCAGGACACGGCGGGAGGGGCTGGAGCCGCGTGCTTGCTCCAGGCGCGCGTAGTACTCGACGGATATGTGCGCGAGCCGGGCCACCTCTTCGCGGCGCAGTCCGGGTGTCCGCCGCGCGGTGCCCGCCGGCAGGCCGACGTCCTGGGGTTGCAGCCGTTCCCGCATGGTGCGCAGGAATTCGGCCAGGTCATTGCGGTCCATGCACGCCAGTATCGCTCTCGCCGAGCACGTTGCCAGGTACAGACTGGGCGTGGATGGTCCGGGCGCCGGCCTGCGGAAGGCACCAAACCCGATCCGCGGCACGCCTCGCCGGCCGGCTCGACGCCGTGCTGAGGTGTGCCGCGGATCGGTGCACTAGGGGTGGATCTGCGAGCCGTAGCCGAGGTCGAGACGGATCGACTCCAGGATCACCAGGGTGCTGCTCGTGGTGAAGACGTCCGCGGCGGCCAGCACGCCTGTGTACTTCGCGATGACGGGTGCGGCGGCGTAGTCGGTCACGGCGTCCAGGTAGGTCTTGACCGCGGCCCAGGTATTGGCGCCGTATTTCGCGAAGTACGGCGTGGGATCGACGGTGGCGAGGGCGGTTCGGGCGCCGGCGGCGATGTCCGCGACGTACCGCTGGTGCAGGATCACGTCGTCGCGGTTGCCGAGCCGGCCCAGGTGTCCCGCGATGTAGTGCTTCCAGGGGTAGGACAGCGCGGTGGCCGGGGCGGCCATGAAGCCGGGGATGTCCTCGCTGACGTTGAGGTTGTAGATGGGCACCCAGCCGGGCAGCGCTATGTCGACGAGCATCAGCGTGTCGTGGTCGGGCAGGTGGATGTAGGTGTTGTCCGGGCTGTGGTTGGTGCCGTGCCAGGCCAGCTTGACGCGCTCCCCGCCGACGCGGAGCGTGTGGTGGTCCTGGAAGGTGACGTCGGGCGCCGGCCGCGTCGGATCGCCGTCCCGCAGCAGCAACCGCTTGGTCTCGGTGTGACCGATGCGTGTGACGTGCCGGCCGAACAGGGAGGAGGCGCCCAGGTGGTCGGCGTGGTGGTGCGAGTACACCAGGTGCGTCACCTCGCGGGAGACGCCGTTGTCGACGGCGACCCGGTCGATGGCCCGCTGCAGGTTGTGGCCGATGCTCGGGGGAGCGTCGAAGAGTACGACGCCGTCGCGGGTCGTGAGGAACGCCGCCTGGTAGGTGCCGTCGGTGACCCAGTACAGGTTCCGCTCCACCCGCCCGACGTAGTAGCCCTGTTCGTTGAGGGCCGGGCCGAGCGCGGACTCGGGGACGGGGGCGTAGTCGGGCAGGGCGGCCGCGGCCGCCGCGGGCTGGGCAAGCGTGCCGGTCGCCAGCGCAGCGACCGACGGGGCGGCCGCGACTGCGGCGGTGCGGGCGAGGAACGACCGTCGGCTGGTGGAGGAGTCGGACGTGGACATGCTTCTCTCCGGTGAAGGTGGGGGGCGCGCTGCCGGCGGCAACGCGGTGGTGGTGGTCTCAGCCGACGGTGAGGGCGTCCTTGTGGGCGGTCAGCCATTCGCGGAAGGTCTGCACACCCGGGTGCAGGTCCCGGACGAGGCCCAGGTCGCGGGCTCCCGTGAAGGCCCCCGCCGCCTCGGTGTAGTACTGGAACATGTTGCCAATCTCCGCGGCGGCGGGAATGCCCAGCTCACGGAACTGGTCGTGGGTGAGCGGGCGGTAGACCACCGGCTCGCCGTACAGCTCGGCGAACGCCGAGGCCAGCTCCTCGCCGGTCAGATGCTCACCGGCGATGCCGACCGTCCTCCCGACGAACTCCTCACCACGGCCGAAGATCGCCAGTGCCACCCTGCCGATGTCCTCCGCGGCGATCCCGGCCAGCGCGCTCCCGCCCATCGGCAGGCTCAGCACCAGATCCCCGGAGTCGTCACGACGCGGGGCGAAGCCCTGCAGGAACGCCTCCCAGTAGAACGTGGTGCGCAGCAGCGTCGTCGGCACGCCGAGGTCGATGAAGAACCGGTCCGCCTCGGCCTTCGCGTCGAAGTGCGGAACGGTGTACGCCCCGTCGAGCAGGGGCACGCGCGCCTCGGCGACCGGGAAGTGGGCGCGGGTGTCCTCCAGTGTCGACCAGACCACATGCCGCAGCCCCGCGTCCTTCGCAGCCCGCGCCGCATTGCCGGCCTGCGCCAGCTCCGTCTCGGCGGACATGCCCTCCCAGTAGTTCGTCACCACGTACGCGCCGTGCGCGCCGTCGAACGCCCGGCGAAGGCTCCCCTCGTCGCCGAGGTCGGCCTCGACGACCTCCGCGCCGCGCCCGGCCAGAGCACGCGCCTTGTCCGAATCCGCGTCACGGGTGATCGCCCGGACCGCGAATGGGCCGTCCGGCTCCGCGAGGATGGCGCGGGCCAGTCCGCCACCCTGCGCACCCGTGGCCCCGAGTACCGCGATGATCTTCTTCTGGGTCATTGCCGATCACTCCGCATCGTGTGAACGCGACGGGCTCCGCTGCCCTGTCACGACTCGATGGTGCGAGCACTCCGGAAGGCCAACCAGGCACGGATTGGGCGAGGCTCATGGCGGACCGGCGCGCCCGGTGGTCGACCGCCGGCGGGGAGGTCACCGGCGTCCTGCCTGCCTTCCTGCACTCCCTGGGCGCCGGCCATCCCCGCCTACTGAGGTTTTCGTGTGGGCGTCGGGTGGTGACGGGTGATGATCCCTGCGGTATGCCGTTGCTATGCGGTATGCGCAGGGTGGGGGCCTGACCGCTGAGCGGCGGGCGTTACGTGAACGGATCCGGCTTGAGGTCGAGGACCTCGAAGACCCGCTCGAAGCTGACCAGGGCGCTCATGATGTCGACGCGGGCGCCCGCGAGGGAGGTCAGGGGCGCGTAGAGGCGGGCCAGGAGGAGGGCGAGGGTGACCACGGAGCCGGCGTCGAGGGCGCCGGTGAGCGCGAAGCGGCCGCCCAGTCCGTAGACGAGGGCCAGCGCGAGGGCGGAGACGGCCACCGTGCCCGGGCCGCCGGCCAGGAACCCGGCCGCGGGGGAGCCCGCCGCGAGCGCGGGGACGGGGGGCATCGACGCCGTCCCGGCGGTGCGGATGACCGTGAGTCCAGCGACATCAGTCGGCGCCGCGGCCCGGCCGGGAACCTGGCGAGGTACGTTCGCAGGGTGACGCCGCAGAACGGGGCCATCATCCCCTAGACGGCAGCGAGGACCAGCAGCACCGGCAGGCTCCCGGCAAGTCCGTTTAGGGCGAGGAGCAGCCCGGGACACGGCCCACACCGCGCAGTACGCGGCGGGGAGCCGGGCCGGGAGGCGGACGTGGAGATGCGACATGTGGTGACGGAACCGTGCTGGAACCGGTCAGTGACCGGCGCGGCTGCATGGTGTGGCAGGCGACCGGCCCGCTCCGGACCGCAGCCGTGAAGTGCGGCGCGGGCGTGGACGGGACGGTCATCGTGCTCCGCGAGTCCGCCGCGGTCGCCGGCATCTACGGCGCCTCGGCGGTGAGGGCACACGGCCGCAGCCCGGGCGCCGCGTGCATGCTCACGGATTGGCACGAGGGCCCGTCGACCCAGCAGGTGCTCGCCGGCGTACGCGACGGGACCATCGATCTGGCTGCCGCGCGGGACGCCGTGGTCGCGCTATGCGAAGCGGTGGCTGCCCTCCACGCGGTCGGCTGGGTACACGGCGACATCGAGCCCGACCACCTCGTGCACACCCCCGCCGGCGTGCGGTTCCGGGACTGCTCATAGGCGCGGCACCCGCTCACCCTCGGCCCGTCCAACCTGTTCCGGGGCGGCCTGCCCCACCTCCTCGCCCCCGAGTTGGCGTGGAAGGTCCACCGCGGACACCAGCCCGTGGTCGTCACCTCCACGGACGAGGTGTACCCACTGGCGGCGAGCCTGTGGTGGGCGATCACCGACGAGTGGCCGCTCTCCTACGAGGAGGCCATCGTCGACCCGCGCGCCATGGACGCCGCCGGACTGCGGCACTCGATCGCCACCCACGTGATCCCGGTCCGGGACGCCACGGTGTGGCCCGCTGCCCAGCACGTGCTCAGTCACGTGATGTCCCAGCCGGACTACCGGCGGCCGTCGGCGGCGGACCTGGTGATCCTGCTGGGCACGGCCCTGGTCAACGAGCCGGTTGCCGCCTCGGCATGAGGCGGGGGCGGACGTGAAGACGGGCCCGGCAGCGGTGAGCCTGCCGGGCCCGCGACGTCCCGGGGAGCGGGCCGCTTACCCCTGGGACGCGACGGGGACCCGGTGCTCCAGGCCGAGGGCGCGGATGATGTCCGCCGAGGCGACACGCAGGACGCGCCCGGCCCGGATCACCTTGCACGGGAACTGGTCCTTGCGGGCGAGGTCGTATGCCGTGGTTCGCCCAATGCCGAATGCCGCGGCGGCGGTCTCGAGGTCCGTCGTCGCCGGCAGGCGGAGCACTTCGTCCGCCGTCAAGGTTTGGGTCATTTCGGCACAACTCCTGAGGGCAAAATGCGCGGCTGTGGGTATTCCCGGCGCACAGTATGGCATGGGTTGGCGCAGAGCAATCGTGCGCGTACTTTGGGTCACCATGGAGCAGAGCCCGGACTGGACAACGCGAGTCAGCAGAACGATCGCCCACGAGATCCGCCGGCATCGCACTGGCCGCGGCATGAGCGCCCAGCAGCTTGCCGACGCGTGCGAGGCGTTGGGCGCGCCGATGCCCCGGACGGTGATCTCCAACCTGGAGAATGGCCGCCGCGGCAGCATCACGGTGGCGGAGGTCATGGTCCTGGCCGCCGCCCTGGACGTGCCGCCGGCGACGCTGGTGTTCCCCGTTGGTCACGTCGACGAGGTCGAGCACCTGCCCGGCCAGCCCGTCCCGCCCCTGGCCGCGGTCGAGTGGTGGCACGGCCTCCTTGCACCTGCCTCCTCGCCCCTGGCGCTGCTGCGTCGCCACCGCGACCTCGAGGTCCGCATCCGCAACCTGTACCGGGGGATCTGGGAGCAGGCCATCGCCGAGTACCAGTGGCACGGTGAGCCGGACGGCCCGGAGGCTGAGGCGGCCCGTGACGTTGCCCGCGACCTGACGACCCAACTTCATGAGCTACGCGACGAGATTGCCCGCCGAGGACTGCGGCTGCCGCCACTGGCGGGCCTGGACAAAGTGGCACCGCTGCCGCCCGGCGGCGACCGTGCGCCAGCCCAGTAGGCACACAATCTATACGAGGAGGACGAATGGCCGCCGCACGCCGTGCTGGCAGCATTACAAGGCGTTGCGAGTGCCGGGGAAGGGACGGCAAACGGCTGGGCAAGGAGTGCCCGATGATGTCGAAGCGGAACCACGGTACCTACCAGCTCCAACAGGAAATCCCGGCGGCTGCGGACGGGTCTCGGCGGATCTTCCGCCGCACCGGCTACGCGACGGTCAAGGACGCGCAGAGCGACCTTGACAAGCTCCGTGCGGTCCTGGACCTCGTCGACGCCGCCGACGACAAGCAGCGAGAGACGCGGATCGGTGATCTCCTGGCGGCGGTTGGACGCGACCGGGCCAGCATCCCGGACTCCTCGGAAGTTAAGCGCCGTCTTGCAGGCGGAGTGGCCCTCGACTGCACCGTGACCCTCGGCGAGTGGTTGGAGCAGTGGGCCGAGGCGAAGAAGACGAAGCGCTTGACGACCAAGGCTTATCAGTCTCACATCCGCGTGCACTTGAAGCCCGGGGTCGGGCAGTACAGGCTCGACCGCTTCAACATTGCCCACTGTCAGGCGTTCTTCGACGCCTACCAGGAACGCAACGAGGTGATTGCGGCGCAAAACGCCGCGCGGCGAGAACAAGAGGCCCGCTGCCGCTGGGGAAAGAACGGTCGGCCCTCGCGGGCGGAGTCCGAGCAACTGGCGGCCGAGCGCGAGAGACTGGCCGCGATGCCGCCCTATGGCATCATCACAGGTCCCGCGACGCTGCAGCGCATCCGGGCGACGCTGCGGGCCGCACTCAACGCCGCAATCAGGAAGCAGCTCATCACGTTCAACCCGGCCAAGTGGGTGGAACTGTCCCCGGGCAAGCGACCCAAGGCGAAGCTGTGGACGGACCGACACGTTGAGCACTGGGAGCGCACCGGAGAGAAGCCGAGTGCGGTCATGGTCTGGACCCCGGAGCAGCTCGGGACGTTTCTCGATGAGGCCATGGGCAGTCACCTGTACGCGTTCTTCCATCTGATCGCCTTCCGAGGCCTGCGCCGCGGTGAGGGCGTCGGGGCGGACTGGCGCAACGTGGACCTCGACGGCAATGCGCTCACCGTGGGGAAGGAGTTGGTCGTTGACTCCTGGGAGGTGTTCGAGGACGACCCGAAGACCGAGGAGTCCGCGGGCACGATCGCCCTCGACTCGCTGAACGTGGGCGTCCTGCGGGAACACCGGGCGCGGCAGCTCGCCGAGCGGGATAGCTGGAACCGGAAAGCGGCCGAGAGGCGGCAGGCGGGGGAGGACGTCGTGGACTGGCAGGACACGGGGAAGGTGTTCACCCAGCCCGACGGCACGTGGCTCCACCCTGCCAAGGTGAGCCGCGAGTTCCGGCGGATCTACCGGCGAGCAGGCCTGCCCCCGATCAACCTCCGCGACCTCCGGCACTTGGCGGCGACCCTCATCCACGCTGGCGGCGGCGACATCCATGCGGTCAAGACGACGCTACGGCACTCAACGATCCAGCTGACATCGGACACGTACACCGAGCTGCTGGAGGAAACGGACCGGGATATCGCGGAGCGAGCCGCGGCCCTGGTCCCGCGCGCCCGGCGCAGCCGCGAGGATGCCGTTTCGGCCGATGGATAGGGCCGGAGTCAGCAGCCGGCGGGGTACGTGTTGCTGCAGGTCGACGAGTCCTTCTGCTCGCTCAGTGCTCGCTCGGACGATGCGGAACGAGCCGATACGGGGCAGCATGAGCCGTCACCAACAGGGGAAGGCCTGGGCGCCGAAGAGGAGCCTGACCTGAATGTTCCGGTACGTGGGGCACGAAGCGGCATGAGCCGACATGGAGCGGCGTGACATAGCAGCGGACTCCAAACCCGCACGCCGCAGGTTCGAATCCTGCCGCCCCTGCAAGCAACCGACACGGCCCCGGCCGCACATGGACCCCGTTCGCACCGCGAAGGAGGCCCATGCGCAAGGGTCGTGACGCCAGAAGGTGATCACGGTGGCGCCTTCCAACGTGAAGCGCAGGAACTCGTCGCGGGCAACGCGTAAGGCGAGGCCGCGGCGTACGAGCTCGGACTCAACCCGTCTGCGCGGGCGGCGTTGACGCACGTGCCCACGACGTCGTCGTCGGCGATCAACTCGTCATGCGCCCGATTGGCCTCGTCGCCGCCCGGCCGACCCTGACCTCGGTCTCGCATTCCAGGACACGCTGTCTTGCGATGTGGGATCGCAGGCGCCGAGCGTGACGCGGCCGGGAGCACGCGTCCACCGCACCGCTCGCGCCTACTCCTCGTCCAGGCAGAGGCAGAAGGGGTGGCCGGCCGGGTCCAGGAGGACGCGGACGTTCTCCCGGGGTTGGTGGCCGGCGAGCGAGGCGCCCAGCGCGACCGCGTCGGCGACGGCGCCGTCGAGGTCGCCGACCTGGAAGTCGAAGTGCATCATGGGCCGCTGATCGCCGTCGGCGGGCGGCCACGTGGGGGCCCGGTAGCCGGTCGCCTGCTGGAACACGAGGTAGGCCGGACCTTCGGGCGCGGCGACCACGGAGGTGCCCGGTTCCTCGTGCACGACGGGCCACCCGAGCAGCTCGGCGTAGAACGCCGCGAGGGCGGCGGGATCCGGTGCTTCCATGGCGGTGCCCCACCACATGCCCAGCGTTCGTGATCGCACGGCCGTAGTCTGTCGCGGCGCCGGGGGGTTGTCCACGCCTTCGCGCAGAAGGGCGTTCGGCCTGCGACGACCGGTGGCGGGTCGGTTGAGCGCGCGCCGCCCCCAACGGGACCGAACCGCCCGGGGCGTCGCCGTCACGTCAGAGGCGGACCGTCATCTCCACGGTCACCTCGTCCCCGGCCGCGATGCCCTGGGGTCTGCGCACGGCGACCTTCAGCGGCAGCAGGTAACCGCCGTCCTTGGGGAAGAGCGACGTCGTGAAGGCGGTGTCCCCGATGCGGGCCTCGACGGGGATGACGCCCCAGCCGTAGGTGGCCATCGCGGCCACCTCGCGGATGTGCTCGGACTCCTCCTCCGGGACGGTCGCGAAGTAGTACGGCGATGGTCCGCGCCACTCGATCACACGGCCGGCGAAGACGAGCTCCATGGGGTCGGTCCCGTTCCTGCAGGGTGGCCGGACCGCCTCAGCGTACAGGTGGCGCCCCGGTAGCGAGGGGGATACGTCCGGTAGCGCGGTGACTGATGGTGTTTCAGGAGTCAAACATGTTGGCGATCAATTCACTTCCCATGGGTGAAACCGCAGGGCGGCAGGGTGACTTGAGCCTAGAATGGGACTTCCGCGATCACCCCGCGTTCAGGGCGTGGGCAGGACTGTGAGGGGCCGGATGAGCCAGGAGCGAGAGCCGCTGCCGACCGCGATCGACACCGGGATTCCCAGCGTCGCCCGGATGTACGACTTCCTGCTCGGCGGCAAGGACAACTACGCCGTCGACCGTGAGGCCTCCGAGGAGCTGCTCAAGGTCGTCCCGAGCACCAAGGAACTGGCGGTCAACAACCGCAGGTTCCTGCAGCGCGTCGTGGGCGTGCTCGCCCGCGAGTACGGGATACGCCAGTTCCTGGACCACGGGTCAGGCCTGCCGACGCAGGACAACGTCCACCAGGTCGCCCAGCGCGTCGACCCGGCCGCGCGCGTCGTCTACGTCGACAACGACCCGATCGTGCTGGCGCACGGCCGTGCGCTGCTGGAGGAGAACGAGAACACGGCCGTCATCCAGGCCGACTTCCGTGACACCGACGGCATCTTCGGCCACTCCGAGGTGGAGCGGCTGATCGACTTCAGCCAGCCGGTCGCCGCCCTCTTCGTCTCGGTCCTGCACTGCATCCCCGACGAGGACGACCCGGCGGGCCTGGTCAGGCGCGTCGCGGAGCGGCTGGCGCCGGGCAGCTTCCTCGTGGTGTGCCAGCTGGTCAGCGAGGACAAGGCGGTGCGCGACTTCGTCACCGAGTTCATGGACGCCAGCACCCAGGGCAACTGGGGCCGGGTCCGTCAGGAGAGCGACGTCGAGGGCTTCCTCGACGGTCTGCGGATCCTGGAGCCGGGACTGGTCGAGGTGTCCACCTGGCGCCCCGACACCGACCTTGCGCCCCGACAGGCCACCCAGGAGTGGATCGAGTTCGGCGGGGTCGGCCACAAGGCCTGAGGACGTCAGGGGTCCCGGGGCCGGAAGGGCCGGCCCCGGGGAACCGCGTCAGCTCACGACAACTGCTTGAGGAAGTCGCGCAGGAAGTCCGGCGTCCGGACCGGGGGCTCGGCCTCGGCGCTGAGCCGGTCCATCACGGCCAGGTAGTTGTCGACGTCGTCCTGCTTGTCCAGGTACAGCGAGCTGGTGAGCTGCTCCAGGTAGACGATGTCGGGCAGGTCCGGCTCCAGGAAACGCAGGATCGTGACCGGTCCGCCCGCGGTGGCGAGGCCGCCGACGCTGAACGGCGCCACCTGCAGCGTCACGTTCGGCATCGCGGCCGCCTCGATGAGCCGCTCCAGCTGGCGCGCCATCGCCTCGGCGCCGCCCATCGGACGGCGCAGCGCCGCCTCGTCCACGACCGCCCACAGCCGGGGCGCGTTGGGCCCGTTCAGCAGGTGCTGGCGCTCCATGCGCAGCGCGACCCGGCGCTCGACCTCGACCCCGGACGCCCTGGGGTGCCCCAGCCGGATGACGGCGCGGGCGTACTCCTCGGTCTGCAGCAGACCGGGGATGAACTGCACCTCGTACGTACGGATGACGGAGGCGGCCTCCTCGAGGCCCACGAGCGTCTCGAACCAGCCGGGGAGCACATCGGCGTACCGGTGCCACCAGCCGGGGGTGTTGGCCTGGTGGGCGAGCTTGAGGCAGTCCGCGCGCTCGGTCTCGTCGGTCACGCCGTAGAGGGTGAGGAGGTCGGCGACGTCACGCTCCTTGTAGCCGACGCGGCCCAGTTCGAGGCGGCTGATCTTGGCGTGGGAGCCGCGGATCGCGTCACCCGCCGCTTCGCGGGTGATGCCCCGGGACTCCCTCAGCCTCCGCAGCTGGGTGCCGAGCACGATGCGCAGCACCGTCGGACCACCGCGCGGGTGCTCCAGGTACTGCCTTATCGACGGTTCGTTGCTCGGCCGCGTCGCGGTCATGCCGGCTCCCGTGGTGACTGGGCGGACCGTCAGTGTCTCACTGAGTGGTGCCCGAATACAGCCGCATCTTATGGCATGCCGACGTTTTGTCAGCCCGTCATGTCATCGAAGTCGCCGTCCTTCACGCCGCCGAGGAAGGCCTCGATCTCCGCGCGCGTGTAGATGAGCGCAGGTCCGCCCGGGTGGCGGGAGTTGCGCATCGCGAAGCCTCCACCGGGCAGCGCCGCCAGCTCGACGCAGTTGCCGCTGGGGTTGCTCCGGCCGCTCTTCCTCCAGTCCGCGCCCTCGATGTCGGTGGCCGGTACGCCGTTGTCGAACTCCCGCATGGCTACGCCTCCTTGACGGGCCATCTGCACGTGCAGATGCACGTGCAGATGTACTTACCCTTGCACTTACGACTGTAATTGCAGATGTGCTTGCACGGGTAGGGATCCGGCGGGGATAGTGGTGGACGCAGACAGCACCGCGCCCCCCGCCCGACAGCTCTGCGGAGTTCCCGATGACTACGCATCCGGCGATCCCCCTCGACTACGGCCTGACCGAGGACTCAGGGTCACGCTTTGCCGCCTGCGGCCTGAGCGGTGACCTCCACGCAGCAGGTTCCGCACGGCAGTTCACGCGTGCCACCCTGAGCAACTGGGGGATGCTCGCGATCGTCGACACCGCCTCGATCGTGGTGTCGGAGATGCTGACCAACGCCGTGCGCTACGGCCTCGACGACCCGGCGTACGCGCCGTTGTCGAGCCGGCCGGTCTGGCTGGGCCTGCTCCGCCGTGACGAGTCCGTGCTCTGTACGGTCGCCGACCCCGGCACGGGTGTCCCGGTGGTGAAGGAACCGGACTGGTTCGCCGAGACCGGGCGGGGGCTGCACATCATCGACTCGCTCAGCGAGTCCTGGGGGTGGACACCGCCCGACGAGGCGGGCAAGTCCGTCTGGGCGCTGATCTCCGCGCCCATGTGACTTCCGCCCCACGGTGTCCCGCAGACCGGACGCCGTGGGACGGGGGAACGGGGGCCAGAAGCGCCGCGGCGGGGCACCGGGGGGATGCCTCGCCGCGGCCTGACGGTTCGCCGCTCCGCTTGGCCGGGAGGACGCCGGCGCTCTCCGGGGCGGTCGATGACTGTGTCTTTGCCTTTCCCGGGAAAGGAATTCACCTTTTGTTGACGCGCCGCTGTTTCCTGCCGCTCGCCGTCAATGGCCCTTTCGTTAGATGTGCTAGCGTTCGTGAGGTTCACGGTTTGACAACGATGTCAGATTCTCCGGGCCCGCGGACGCGTCCGTCCGCGACGGAAGGGCCCCTGCTCTGAAGGACGGCGCCCCGGCGCACCCGGCGTGGCACGCCCGTTCTCCGAGCTCCACAGAAAAGCACAGCGATTCATGCAAGAAAGCCGCGCGGTCTGGCTGCCCTATCGGTCCGGCGAATTCGCCGGACCGCTGCCCGACGGCCTGTCGTACCACTTCTGGGACGGTCTTTCGGCCTTCCCCTCCGATCCCCGGGACGTACGGTTCGTCGTCGTCCCGCCCGTCCCGGCCAAGCAGCACCAGATCCTCGACCGGCTGCTGCACCACGCCGAGCGGCTGGAGGTCCTCCAGGTCCTCAGCTCCGGGCACGACTACCTCGCACCCTTCCTGGGGCTGCTTCCCCCGGGCACCCGCGTCGCCACGGCCAACGGCGTGCACGGCGAGGCCACGGCCGAGCTGGCGGTGACGCTGCTGCTGGCCGCGGGTCGCGGTCTGGACGACTTCTCCCGCCGGCACGCCCTGGGTCAGTGGCAACCGCGTGTCTTCCCCACGTTGTCCGGCAAGGAGGTCCTGATCGTCGGCCAGGGCGCGGTCGGAAGGGCCGTGGCCGCCAGGCTCGCCCCGTTCGGCTGCCGGGTGGTCCGGCTGGCACGTACCGCGCGCGACACCGCGGACGGCCACGTGCACGGGTTCGCGGACCTGCCCGGGCTGCTCCCCTCCGCCGACGCCGTCGTGCTGTGCGCGCCCCTGACGGACGAGACCCGCGACCTGATGGACGGCTCCCGCCTGGCCCTGATGAAGGACGGGGCCGTCCTGGTCAACGTGGCCAGGGGGGAACTCGTCGACACGCGGGCGCTGGTGCGCGAAGCCGGACGCGGGCGGCTGCGTGCCGCCCTGGACGTCACCGCGCCCGAGCCGCTGCCCAGCGGTCACCCGCTGTGGTACCTGCCCGGTGTCCTCATCACCCCGCACGTCGGGGCCTTCACCGACGCCTTCACGCCCACCTCCCTCGCCTTCATCGCGCAGCAGCTGGCCCGCTACGCGGGCGGCGAGTCCCTGGTGAACGTCCTGCCGCAGATGGCCGCCGCGCGCTGAGCGGTGGCGGCCCCCGGGAAACATCCCGGGGGCCGGTCGGCCCGGCGAATCACCCCCAGGGGTCGGCGTGTTCCCCGATCGGGAAATCGCCTGGCCCGTCGGGACGTCCTTGCGGCGCCGCGTGGTGGGATGGCCGGATGGAACTGCGGGAGCTGCGTGTCTTCGTCGCCGTGGCGGAGGAGGGCGGGATGTCCGCCGCGGCGCGGCGGCTGCACGTGAGCCAGTCGGCGCTGTCGCAGACCGTCACCGCGCTGGAGCGTCAACTCGGCGTCAAACTCCTGGTGCGGTCCAGTTCCGGCGTACGGACCACGGAGGCCGGGGCGGTCCTGCTCTCCGAGGCGCGCGCCGTGCTCGCGCGCCACGACCAGGCCGTGCGGACGATGGCGGCCCTGACGGCGCAGGGCGGGGGCACCCTGCGGCTGGGCATCCCGCTGGAGCTGCCGCCCGACCTGCTGACCCCCGTGCTCACCGAGTTGTCCCGGGCCTACCCCGACACGAGGGTGCAGGCCCGTCATCTGTCCACGGCGGCCCAGCTGGAGGCGCTGCACGCGGACGAGCTCGACGTCGGTCTGACGCGTGAGCGCCCGGCCGGGCCCGAGTTCGACGCGATGCTGGTGGTCCGGGAGAACCTCGGGGTGCTGCTCGCGGCGGACCAGGCGGCCGAACTCGCCGGACCGCACGGCGTCCGCCTGGAGTGCCTGGCGGGGCTGGAGTGGGTGGGCTTCCCCCGCGCCGGGAGTCCGGCCTGGTGGGACGAGCTGACCTCGGTGCTGCGCAGCCACGGGCTGGACGTGGGTCCCGAGGCGGGCGCGGGGGAGCCGCTGATCGCGGAGGTGAAGCTGGCGGCCGTGATCACCGGGCGGGCGTTCGCGCTGGCCCCGCCGAACTGGGCGCAGCCGATCCCCGAAACGGTCGTGTGGTCGCCCCTGGTGGGAGATCCCCTGGTCCGCAGGACCTGGGCGGTGTGGCCGTCCAGTTCGCACCGGCGTGACCTCGGGCATTTCATCGCGGCCTTCGCCCAGCCGGTGTCGCCGTAGGCGGTGGGGCTACGGGGTGGGCGCGGAGGCGCGGTGCCGGTGCCGGGCGGCCTTCGCGTTGTTGCCGCAGCGCTCCATGGAGCACCACTTGCGCGGCTTCCCGTTGCCGGTGTCGAGGTAGAGCATGCCGCAGATCTCCGCGGCGCAGGTGCGCAGCCGGTCCCGCAGGCGCGGCTCGGTGACCAGCGCGATCAGGTCCCGGGACACGGCGGAGAGCAACTGGGCGGCCGACAGCGGTTCCGTCCCGGCGCTCGGGCGCCCGTGGGCGTCGACGCGGAGGAGGGGCGCGGGCGGCTCGACGCGGGCCAGGTCGTTGAGCAGGTCCACGCACTCCGCTCGCGGCGTGCGGCCGTCGACGACCGCGGTGGCGACGTCGGTGGCGGCGGCGCGCAGCTCGTGGAGGGCGTCGAGCAGGGCCGTCCCGTCCCCCCCGTCCCGCAGCGTCACTCCGACGCCGCCGCACCA
Source organism: Streptomyces sp. PA03-1a (assembly GCF_033792805.1). Taxonomy (NCBI): domain Bacteria; kingdom Bacillati; phylum Actinomycetota; class Actinomycetes; order Kitasatosporales; family Streptomycetaceae; genus Streptomyces; species Streptomyces sp. PA03-1a. The sequence goes on along the minus strand of NZ_JARAVO010000041.1, from coordinate 5,923 downwards.
GGCGCGGAGGCGGTCGTGATCGCCGAGCCGCTCGACGGGGGTGCTGGGACGGCGGCCGACGGTGGCGACGAGGTCGAGCGAGAGGGAGCCCGCGTCGAAGCGCAGCGCACGGACCTTGGCCGTGACGCGGGTGCGGGGAGTGGCCGGGGTCCCCGTGGCCGGTGCGCGCTCGCTCATGTGTCCATAGTAACCTTGAAGACGGTTACCAAGCCATCGGCCAGGCCGGACCGGGAAGGGAGCACGCCATGCGCATAGCGGTCGTGGGAGCGGGCGGAGTGGGCGGCTACTTCGGCACCCGTCTCGCGGAGGCGGGCAACGAGGTCACCTTCGTCGCCCGCGGTCGGCACCTGGAGGCGATCCGGGCCAACGGCGGGCTGGCCGTCCGCAGCCCGCTGGGGGAGTTCCGGGCACCGGCCGACCGGTTCGTGCCGGACATCGGTGACGTCGGTCCCGCCGACGTCGTGCTGGTCGCGGTCAAGCTGTGGGACACCGAGGACGTCGCCACCCGGCTGCGCGGCCTCGCCGAGGCGGGCGCGCGGGTGATCTCCCTTCAGAACGGCGTCCAGAAGGACTCGGTCCTGCGCCGGCACCTGCCGCCCGAGGCCGTGTGGGGCGGGGTCTGCTACATCTCCGCCGTCATCGAGGAACCCGGCGTCGTCTCCCACCGCGGGACGATGCAGAAGCTGGTCTTCGGCCCGTACGACGGGCAGGGGGCGGCCCGGGCGGAGGAGTTCCGCGAGGTGTGCGAGAAGGCCGGCGTCGACGCGGAGGTCAGCGCCGACATCGCGCGGGTCCTGTGGCAGAAGTTCGTGTTCCTCACGGGCCTGTCGGGCACCACCTCGGCCGTGCGCCAGCCGATCGGCGTCGTCCGCGCCGATCCCGCGACGCGGTCGCTGCTGCGCGACGTCATGGCGGAGGTCGTCGCCGTCGGCCGGGCCTCGGGCGTGCGCGTCGACGAGTCCTTCGTCGACGAGCAACTGGCCTTCTGTGACACGCTGCCCGCCACGATGACCTCCTCCATGCACAACGACTTGGAGCAGGGCAACCGCCTGGAACTGCCGTGGCTCAGCGGAGGCGTCGCCGACCTCGGCCGCGAACTGGGCGTCCCCACGCCCCGCAACCGCACCGTGGCCGACATCCTCGCGCCCTATGTGCCGGGCCGGCCGCGCGTGCCGTGACCGCCGTAAGGGGCGGCCGGTCCCGCCCCCGGTCAGCGCACCGAGAGCGTGTCCTGCAGCCAGTCGAAGACGACCTCGCAGTGCTGCTGGGGGGCCATCGGGGAGCAGTGCAGCTGCGCCCCGGTGGCCGCGGTGAGCTTCACGTAGTCCTTCGGGGCGGTGAGCCCGTCGTACATCCGGCGCGGCTGCCCCGGGTAGAACTGCTCGAACTCGTAGTCCAGCACCAGGGTGGGCGCCTTGATCCGGCCCAGCACGTCGCTGACGTCCAGTGAGGCGATGAGGCGGGCGGGGGTGAAGAAGTCGGTGAACATCCTGCCCTCCCGCGCCTCGGTCATCGCCGGGGCGGAGAAGGGTTCGAAGCGCTTCTTGAGCGTCGCCGCCTCGGACGGGCTCAGCGCCGGGACGACCTCCTTGGTCCAGACGGCGTTGGTCCGCTCCTTGTCGGCGGTGAGGATCTCCCGGACCTCCTGGGGGAAGGCCAGCCAGGGGGACACACAGCCGGGCATCGCCACCAGGGCGGCGATCCGGTGCTCGAAGGCGGCCGCCCGGGGCGCCAGGTTGCCGCCCATGCTCAGCCCGGTGAGGGCGATCCGGCCGGGGTCCACGTCGGAGCGGGCGGTCAGCCAGTCCACCAGCGGGGTGACGACCTTCTCCCAGCGCGGGGTGAAGACGACTTCTTCCACGAAGAGCACATGGCCCTGCCCCGGGCCGTCGTAGACGAGTGCGTTCCAGCCGCGGTCCAGGGCCGCCGACACGCCGTACGTCCACATGTCGACGTTCTGGCCGTCGCTGCCGTTGGTCAGGATCACCGTGGGCCTGCGCCGTTGCGCCCCTTCCGGGCGGAAGAACCACACCGGCATCCGCGTCCTCCCGCAGGCCACGCCCGCCGTCACCGGGGCCGGATCGCAGCGCTCGCAGAAGGCGTCCCAGGCGCGGCGCCCGGCACGGTAGAGCTGCTCCTCGCTGCCCGGGTCCTCGGAGCCGAGAACGAAGAACAGCGCCTGGCCGTAGTACTGGGCCGCCCGCAGCGTCCGGAACCGTGTGGTCTGGCGCCCGGGCATGCTGCCCCTCGGCGTCGTGAGCAGCCGGTCGCCCAGCTCTCTGAAGGTGCGGGTGTACGACTGCGCCGACACCCCCGCCGTGGTGACGGCGTTCACGGCGGTGAGCACCTCACCGGCCTCGGCGGAGCCGTAGCCGCAGGCGCCGAGGGCCAGGAGCGCGTTGAAGTCGTAGGCGGGGTCGTCGAAGAGGGTCATCACCCCGGGGGTGGCGCCGCCCGCGGGACCCGCAGCGGAGGCCGACGTCCGCCCGGACCCGGACCCGGACCCGGGCCCCGTTCCCGGACCGCCGGGCGAAGGCGGGCCCGCGGGGGAGGCGCCCGAGGGCGTGCACCCGGCGGCCGCCAGGGCCCCGGCCCCTGCCGCGAGCCCGGCCAGCGCGGTGCGACGGGTGGGCGCGGGGGCGGGGCCGTGCGGAAGGTGCGTCATACCGGCCGAACGTACGAGCCGCGCCCCGGCACGCCGGCCCACGACACCGGCCGTTCCCCCGAACGGCCCGGCGCACCGGTGCGGTCCTCCGCCGCCGGCGGGGTAGGCGTATCGGACAGTCACCGGAGGGGAGAGGGAACATGACCGAAGACGTCGCCGGCATCGTGCGCAGGGTGGTCGCCGGATGTGCGGACGTGGCGCCGGAGGAGATCGGGCCGGACACGACCTTCGCCCGGTTGCGCCTGGGCGACCGGGCCAAGCAGCATGCCGCCGACGCCGTCGAACGCGAGGTCGGCGTGATGCTGCTGGCCGACGAGGTCGAGCGGATGGGCACCGTGCGCGACCTCGTCGAGCACGTGGCCGGCAAGCGCGCCGAACAGGAGGCCGCGGAGGCCCCCTGACGACGGCCACGCCTCGTCTGCGGCGTGGTCGTCCCACACCGCGCACGGCACCACGTAGCTCTCGCCGAGGACCGGGAAGGCCGTGTCCCGCGGCAGGTCCGGGACGCGGGTGCGGGCGGGGCCGGCATCGGGGACGCCGCGCTGCGGCACCGCGGCATCGACACCGGCCGCCCGGCCGCGGTGGCGGAGCCGGGACCGTAAGCGCGCGCGCACGGGCTCGTGGCCGACGTCGGCCCTGCGGGTGACGGCTCCGTCGATGCCGGGAGCCTGCGTGCCTACGCGCCTCCTGAACACGTCGCCGTCGTACGCGCGAGGGGCCGTCACGGACGGCAGGACCCTTCCGGCCTCACGCCGGGGGGACGCCCCCGGCGTGCCGGGACGTCCGGCACGGCTCAGCCCGCGTGGACGCGGATCTTCGACTGCCCGTGGCCGCGCAGCTCCCAGTCGTCCATGAAGCGGGCGCGCAGCCCGTGCCGGGCGGCCAGATCCATCAGCGTCTCGGTGCGGTAGTAGAAGTCCTCGCGCAGCACGTGGTGTTCCTTCCCCTCGGTGCGGTCGAACGTGAAGTCGAACCACCCGCCCGGGGCCAGGATCCGCGCCACGTGGGACAGGCACTCGTCGATGACCTCCAGGGGCGAGTGGGAGAAGACGCTGTGCGCGTGGACCACGTCGAAGTGGCGGTCCGGCAGGAAGTCGAAGGTCAGGTCGTGGGTGAGCGTGAGGTACGGCAGCTTGCGCTGCAGGCCCTGCGCGGTCACGGTGCGCTTGGCGGCGATCAGGATGTCGGGGGAGATGTCGATGCCGTAGTAGTGGCCGGCGTCGAGGTGCTCGATGAGGCGCCAGCCCGCGCGCAGGTTGCCGCACCCGATGTCCAGCAGCCGGTGCCGGGGCGACAGGCCGTGCTCACGCAGGTAGTCGAACTGCATCGCGCCCAGCGCCAGCCAGCGGTCGTGGCTGCCGCTGCCGACGGCGGCCTCGGGGTCCCGCGCGGTGTCGCTGGCCATGACCGCCCGGTAGTACGCCACGTGGTCGCGGTGCCGGTGCGCGAGCCAGCGGTCCCGCGCGGCCCGGCGCGCGTACCCGGCGACCCGCGTGGGGTGCCGGAGGGCGTAGCCGACCTTGTGGGTGAGGCTCGTCCGGTCGGCCCGGAGGTTCTTCCTGGTGGCCATGGCGGGTACTCCCTCGGGGGTCACGGGGGACGCGTTCTTCGTCCCTCTCGGGAGGCTGCCACGCAGCGCCCCCGCCGTTCCCCCTCCGAACGGGTGGTACCGGTGTGCGGGGCGCCCCGGCCGGGGCGCCCCGCACGCGACGGCCCGGCGTCAGCCGGTGAGGCGGTTGATCTGGCGGAGCTTGTTGGTGGCGTCGAGGGCGGCCACCTTGTACGACTCGGCGAGGGTCGGGTAGTTGAACACGGCGTCGACCAGGTAGTCGACCGTGCCGCCGCAGCCCATCACCGCCTGGCCGATGTGCAACAGCTCGGTGGCGCCGGTGCCGAAGCAGTGGACGCCGAGCAGCGTGCGGTCCTCCGTGGACACCAGCAGCTTCAGCATGCCGTGCGAGTCGCCGATGATCTGGCCGCGGGCCAGCTCTCGGTAGCGCGAGATGCCCACCTCGAAGGGCACGTTGTCGTCGGTGAGCTGGTCCTCCGTACGGCCGACGAAGCTGATCTCCGGGATCGTGTAGATGCCGATGGGCTGCAGGCCGTGCATCGCGTTCACCGGTTCGCCGCAGGCGTGGTACGCGGCGAGCCTGCCCTGCTCCATGGAGGTGGCCGCGAGCGCCGGGAAGCCGATGACGTCGCCGACGGCGTAGATGTGCGGCACGGAGGTGCGGTAGTGCTCGTCCACCGATATCCGGCCCCGCTTGTCGGCGGTCAGGCCCGCCTTGCCGAGGTCGAGGGCGTCGGTGAGGCCCTGCCGCCCGGCCGAGTACATGACGGCGTCCGCGGGGATCTTCTTCCCGCTCTGCAGGACGGTCAGCGCGCCCGTCGCATGCCGCTCCACGGCCGCCACCGTCTCGCCGAAGCGGAAGGTGACGGCGAGGTCCCGCAGGTGGTACTTGAGCGCCTCGACCACCTCGACGTCGCAGAAGTCCAGCATCCCGTCGCGCTGTTCGACCACCGTCACCTTGCTGCCCAGCGCGGCGAACATCGAGGCGTACTCGATGCCGATGACGCCGGCGCCGACGATGACCATGGAGCGCGGCACCCGGTCCAGGTTGAGCACGCTGTCGGAGTCCATCACCGTGCGGTCGTCGAACTCCACGGTCGACGGGCGGGCCGGGCGCGTCCCGGTGGCGATGACGATGTTCCCGGCGGTGACCAGCACCTCGCGGCCGGAGGGGTCCTCCACGGCGACCGTGTGGTCGTCCATGAAGCGGCCGGTCCCGGTGAGCATGGTGACGCGGTTGCGGGAGAGCTGACTGCGGATCACGTCCACCTCGCGGCTCACCACGTGCTGGGTGCGCGCGGTGAGGTCCGCGATGGTGATGTCCTCCTTGAGGCGGTAGCTCTGGCCGTACAGGTCCCGCTGGGTGAGCCCGGTCAGGTAGAGCACGGCCTCGCGTAGCGTCTTCGACGGGATGGTGCCGGAGTGGATGGAGACCCCGCCGACCATGTCGGGGCGGTCGACGACGGCGACCCGGCGGCCCAGCTTGGCCGCGGCGATGGCGGCCTTCTGGCCACCCGGGCCGGATCCGATGACGAGCAGGTCGAATTCGGTCACCGGACGAGTCTGTCAGGCCACGGCGTCCCCGGGAAAGGGCTGTCGGCGATGCGGCCGGTGGCGTCCCCGGGTCCCCGGGCACGGGTGCGGGACCCGTGCCCGGGGACCCGGGGACGCCACCGGCCGCATCGCCG
>NZ_JARAVO010000419.1:0-3379 GCF_033792805.1 Streptomyces sp. PA03-1a | reverse complement strand
GGGGCCGTGGGGGATGTCATGCGGGCAGCGTGCCGTGGCGGCGGCGGGCGGCACCCATAGTTTTCCCCTATGGGTATCGGCCGGAGCCTGGCTATCCTCCGGGAGTGACGCTGACCTTGCCCGGCCTGCGGGCGTTCGTGGCGGTGGCGCGTACGGGCTCGTTCTCGGCGGCCGCGCGGCAACTCGACGTACGGCAGCCCACGGTGAGCGAGTCGGTGCGCCGGCTGGAGGCCGCCGCGGGGCGGCCGTTGCTGGTGCGGAACCGCGAGCGGGCCGAACTGACCGACCTGGGACGACGGATCCTGGCCCACGCGGTGGCGGCGGTCGACGCCGCGGACGAACTCGAGGGGCTGCTGGACGGGGCGTCCCGGCCGTTCACCGTGGGCTTCCTGGGGGAGGCGGCGGCCGGCCGCACCCGGGAGCTGCTGGACCTGGTCCAGGCCCGCGCCCCGGGCGACGTGCGGCTGCGGCGCTACGACTTCGACGACCCCTCCTGCGGGCTGCTGGACGGACACTCCGACCTGGCCATCGTGTGGCCCCCGTTGGACGCCCCGGGACTGGGGATGGTGACCGTCTCCAGCGACCGGCGTTGCGTGGCGCTGCCCGCGACGGACCCGCTGGCCCGCAGGACCGAGGTCGCGCCCGCCGAACTGGGCGGCAGGACCTGGGTGGTGCCGCGGACCGGGGACGCGGCCTACGCCGGCTTCCGCCACCCGTCGGCCGTGGGCGTCGCCCACGTGGCCGGGACGGTGCCGTCGGGGTCGCTGGAGGAGACGCTCGAACTCGTGGCGGCGGGGCGGGGTTGCGCACTGGCGAGCACGGCGACCGACGAGCACTACGCGCGGTCGAACGTGGTGATCGTGCCGCTGGCCGGGGACGTGCGCTGCACGGTCGCGCTGGCCTGGCGGGCGGCGGACCGCAGGCCCGCGGTCCGCGGGGCGGCGGAGGATGTCGCCCGGTTGTTCGGAGGGACGCCGCCGGGAACCGGCCGGGCGGCGGGTGACGAGGGAGGGACCGCGTGGGACGGCTGCACATCTTCGACATGGACGGGACGCTGATGCACGGCTCCTCGGCGAGCATGGAACTCGCCCGGGAGCTGGGGCTGGTGGCGGAGTTCCGCGAGCTGGAGCACGCGCTCGGGCGGGGTCTGCTGGACCCGCCGGGCTACGCGGAGCGGGCGTACGAGCTGTGGCGGGCGCTCACCCGGGCGCAGGTGGCGGCGGCGTTCGAGGGCGCCCCGTGGCTGGCCGGGATACGGGAGGTGTGGGCGGACATCGCCGCCCGCGGGGAGCACTGCGCGGTGGTGTCGCTCTCCCCGGACTTCTTCGTGCGCCGGCTGCTGGAGTGGGGGGTGCACGCGGTCCGGGCGTCGGCCTTCCCGGAGGTCCCGTTCGGCCCGGCGGCGGGCCTGGACGTGGCGGGGATCCTGCTGCCGGAGACGAAGGTGACGGCGGCGGACGAGCTGTGCGCCCGGTACGGGGTCAGCCGCGCGGAGTGCGTGGCGTACGGGGACTCGCTGTCGGACACGGCGCTCTTCGCGGCGGTGCCGGTGTCGGTCGCGGTCAACGGGGACCACCACGTGAGCGGGCTGGCCAGCCATGCGTACACGGGGCGCGATTTGCGTGAAGCGTATGCGCTGGTCGTGGGCTGAATACGTGACGGTGGAACTGTGGTGATCGTCACGGGAATTGAGTGACGGTTGTGAAAGCAGTGACTCGGGGTAGGGTCGTCAGGGTTCCGCGGCAGCGGGGCTTCACATTCGGCCGAGCTTAACGGGATCGGTAACCGCGTTTCCCGTACTTCCGGCTATTTGTCCGGACGGCGTGAAGTCCTGGCAGGCTTTCCGCGCAGGATGTGTGGCCGATGTACGGACACCGACCGGGAGAAGCTCGAGGCGAAGCTGACCATGGACGCTCTGACCACGAACGCGGCCGAACCGGGAAAGGGAGCCGGGGCTGGGTCCTCCGGATGGTTCACGCCGCACACACCCCCTGACGGGCCGAGACCCCACCACGAGGGCGGGAACGGCGGCGAGCCGAGCCGCCCGGTACGGCCCATCAGGCCGGTGGGCACGGGAGCCGGGCGGAGCACCGGCCCCGGCCCGGCGCTGCCGCGGCCCGGCCCCCCGCAGGACGCGCCGGGGCCGCGGCACCATCCGGAGCCGCCGGACCGGCAGCCCCCGCCCCGGGCGGAGGCCCGGCCTCGGTCGCGGCAGCCGAGCGCGGACGCACTGCTCATCCGGCGGACGATGGAGGAGGTCGCGCCCGTAGCCGACAAGACGACGTCGTATTTCTATGCACTTTTGTTCATACGGCATCCGGAGTTGCGCGAACTCTTTCCGGCCGCGATGGACGCGCAGCGCGACCGATTGTTGAAAGCGCTCCTCACCGCCGCGGAACACATAGACGACGCCGAGATACTCACCGAATACCTGTCCCACCTGGGCCGCGGCCACCGGAAATACGGCACCCGGCCCGAGCACTATCCGGCCGTGGGGGAATGCCTGATCGGGGCGCTGACCCGGTACGCCTCGGCGGTCTGGAACGACGAGGTCGAGGCGGCCTGGGTGCGTGCCTACACGGCGATCTCGCAGATCATGATCGACGCGGCGGCGGCCGACGAGAAGCACGCGCCGCCCTGGTGGCAGGCGGAGATCGTCAGCCACGAACCGCGCACCTCCGACATCGCGGTCCTCAGCGTCCGCCCCGACCAGCCCTACCCCTTCCTCGCGGGCCAGTACACGACGCTGGAGACGCCCTGGTGGCCGCGGGTCTGGCGGCACTACTCCTTCGCCAGCGCCCCCCGCCCGGACGGCCTGCTGGTCTTCCACGTGAAGGCCGTGCCGGCCGGCTGGGTCAGCGGGGCGCTGGTCCACCGGGCCCGACCCGGCGACGTGCTGCGGCTCGGTCCTCCGGGCGGCTCCATGGTCGTGGACCACAGCACCGACAACGGACTGCTCTGCCTGGGCGGCGGCACCGGCATCGCCCCCATCAAGGCCCTGGTCGAGGACGTCGCCGAGCACGGCCGCCGCCGTGCCATGGACGTCTTCTACGGCGCCCGCAGCGACCACGACCTGTACGACCTGGACACCTTGGTGGGGCTCGCCCGGCGCCACCCCTGGCTCTCGGTGCGCCCCGTGGTCTCCCACGGCCGCGGCGAAGTGGGGCTGCACGGCCCGCTCCCCGAGATCGTGCGGCAGTACGGCCCCTGGCCCGAGTACGACGCGTACCTCAGCGGGCCGCCCGGGATGATCCGCAGCGGCGTCGACACCCTCGTGCGCAGCGGCATGCCCTCCCAGCGCATCCGGCACGACCTGATCGAGGAACTGGTCGCGGCCGGCGACTGAATCCGCTCCGCCCACGCCCCCCGGGGCCCCCAC
>NZ_JARAVO010000418.1:0-3486 GCF_033792805.1 Streptomyces sp. PA03-1a | reverse complement strand
CCCACGCTGGCTCCACACCTACAATCACCACCGCGGACACACCGCGCTGAACGGCAAACCACCCGCCAGCCGCGTCCCCAACCTCACAGGGCAATACACTTAGGCCGACAGCGGCCGGCCCGCGTCGTCGGTGGCGGCCTCGAGATCGGGGAAGACCTCGAAGAGCCGGCGCACGCCGAGCGCGGCCAGCACCCGGTTGACGTGCGCGACACCGTCGGAGGGGCTGTTCCGCGGGAGGATCAGCCGCAGTTGCCCGGCGCAGGACCGCATCAGCCGCCGGGCGGCGATCAGCACACCCACACCGCTGGAGTCGCAGAAGTGGACCCCGGCCAGGTCCAGCACCACACTGTGGCGCCCGTCGGCCACCGCGTCGTGCACGTGCTGGCGCACCACCGGCGCGGTCACGAGATCCATTTCCCCCGAAACGGTCAGGACCACCCAACCGTCCCGTTCGTCCTGCACCACCTGCAATGCCACTGTCTGGCCCTTCTCCCGGCAGCGGTCGTACAGACCCTATGCCCCGCCTGAGCCGCTTCCCCGCAATCTTCCGGTCACACCCGGATAACTCATTACCAGAATCGATCAGTTATGGCAGAAGCTTGCCTCAAGGCGTCGTACGTGGCAGCAATCGGCGGATACATTCGATCCGAGGCAGTGCGACCGTAGTAGGACGACGGTGACAAAGGGGGAGACGCGATGGCGGCATCCGCACCACCCCGCTGGGACCGCAAGATGCAACAGCGGCTCGCGCGCGGCGAGGAGGCCGCGCTCGGCGAGCTGTACGACCGCTACGCCTCCCTCGTGCACAGCCTCGCCCACCGCGTCATGGACGACGAGGAGGCCGCCGCCCAGATCACCCGTGAGGTCTTCGGCTACATCTGGGAGAACCCGGACGCCTACGACCCCAAGCAGGGTTCGCTGCGCTCCTGGGTCGCCGGCCTCACCCAGCGCCAGGCCGTCCACCGGCTGCGCCAGTCGGAGACCTGCGGCGCCGGCACCCCGGAGCAGGTCGAGGCCAGGGTCCGCGAGGCCTCGACGGCCGCCCGCGCCGACTACATCGTGACCTCCATGCCCGAACCCCTGCGCCTGGCCCTCGACCTCGCCTACCGCCGCCGCATGGACTACCGCGAGGCCGCCGCCGACCTCGGGGTCACCGAGGACGAGGCGCGCCGCCGCCTCCGGCTCGGGCTGCAGTTGCTGTCCACCGCCGCGCAGGACACCTCGCCCCAGGGAAGGTCCCTGTGAACGGACCGGCCGAGAACGGCGAGCCTCCCCCGCCCGGGACCAACCTGCCCCGTGTGCCGATGCCCCGCGGCGCCGCCGAGGACGGCCCGCTGCCCCAGGCCCGGCCTGCCGCGCCCCCGTCGTCGCCGGACGTGCCCGCGCGCGAGGCGGCGAAGACGGCGCACGAGCCGGAGCGAGAAGCGGAGAAGGAGCCCGTGCGGCCCGGACCCCCGGAGTACGACCACCGCGTGCTGCGCTCCCTGCTCGGCGCGTGGGCACTGTCGGCCTGCTCCCGTGACGAGGCCTGCGCCGTCGAGGTCCACCTCACCGACTGCGCGCCCTGCGCCGAGGAGGCGGTGCGGCTGCGCCGCGCGGTGGGCCTGCTGCACCAGGAGGAGTCCCTCGACCTCGACCCGCTGCTGCGCGCCCGCGTCCTGGAGGGCTGCCTGGGCCGCCGCCCGGCCCGCATCCCCGTCCCCGGATGGGCCGCGCCGTACGACGCCGAGACCGCGCGCCTCGACGCGCTCCTCGCCGACCTCGGCGAACCCGAGTGGGACACGCCCGTCAAGCTGGTCTGGGCGGGCGGGTCGCGCGAGCTGACGCTCTGCGGCGTCCTGGCCCATCTCGGCTCGGTGGACGGGGTCGTGGCCACCGCGCTCGGCCTCGACGACCCGCTCGGCCCCGGCGCGCCCCGCACACGCCTGGAGCGCACCGAACTCGCCGGGGAGCGCTGCCGCCGCCACACGCACGCCTTCGTCCGCAACAAGTGGCGCACCCAGACCCGGGACATCGTGCGGACGCTGTCCTTCGCCGGCTCCGCGACCGGCGGGCTGCCCGTGGACTTCACCGACGCCGTCGTGCCGATGCGGGACGCCCTGATCGACCGCGCCTTCGAGTGCTGGATCCACGCCGAGGACATCGCGCAGGCCCTGGACTACCCCGAGTACGGGCCGCCGGCGGCGCCGCACCTCAACCGCATGATCGACCTCGCGGCCCGGATGCTGCCCACCGCCCTGGCCGCGCTCCGCCAGGCGGGACGGGCCGAGTCCACCGCCCGTCTCGTACGGGCCGGTGCGCCCGGCCGTACCCTCGACCTCCACGTCGAGGGCTCCGGCGGCGGCCACTGGTACATCTCCCTGGACTCGCCCGGCGCGATCGGCACCCCGGAAACGGTGGTCGCCGAGATCGCCGTCGACCAGCTCGACTTCTGCCAGCTGGCCGCGGGCCACATCGCGCCCAGCCGCGTCGCCGCCGGGCGCGACGGGGACCACGCGGCGATCCGGGACGTCCTGCACGCCACGGCATCGTTGTCACGCCTCTAGGCCATGTCGCCCAGGGGCCCCGGGCACGGAACCTGGCCGGCGGCGGCTACCCCTTGCTCACCGCCGTGAGCACCTCCGGCAGGCGGCCCAGCAGGCGGGGCGCCGCCGTGCGGACCCCCAGCACCGCGAACGCGGCCCCGTAGAGGCAGCCCAGCGGCAGGACGAGCCACAGCGCGCCGTGCCGCCCCGAGACGTGGAGCCAGATCAGTACGCCGAGCACGGGAAGCGTGATCACCGCGCCCGTCACCGCGCCCCCGGCGAGGCTGAGCCAGGCCAGGCTCCCCTGTCCCGGCGCGGCGGCGCTGCCGAAGCGGTTCTCCTGCGGCATGGAGTAGGGGAAGCGCACACTCGCCCAGGCGCCGGTGGCGATCAGCGCTCCCAGCAGCGCGATGGAGAGCCCGAGGGTCTCGGCCGCCGCGTCGGCCCGCCCCAGCAGGAAGGCCGCGCCGATGGTCACGACGGCCACGTACGGGACGCCCACCACCGCGATCGCCAGCGCCCGCCCGCGCAGTTCCGCGTACGCGTCCGTGCGGGAGGAGACGGTCGCGGCGACCGTCCAGAAGGCGGAGCCGTCCATGCCGAACTGGTTGTACATCTGCAGCCCGAGCAGTGCGGCCGCCCAGCAGGCGGTGTAGACGCTGCCTTGCTGGACCGCCGAGACGAGCGGCAGCAGCAGCCCCAGGGCCAGGGCGGTGGCCCAGGCGGCCTTGGTCCGCGGATCGCGCCAGGCGTAGCGGAACTGGCGCTCCATGACGGTGCCGGTGCGCCCCTCGGGGAGCAGCCGGAACCGGGTCTCCCGGACCCTCGACGGGCCCGCCTGCACGGTGGAGGCGTCCGGGCGGGTCATGAGCCGGTCCAGACTGCGGTGCCACCACACGAGCACCAGCCCCAGCACGGCACCGGTCCAGGCGAGTTCGGCGACCGCGAGCCCGTACCCGCC
>NZ_JARAVO010000417.1:0-3549 GCF_033792805.1 Streptomyces sp. PA03-1a | reverse complement strand
CCCCGCACGCGCGAATCAGACGCACACAGCCAAACCGAGGCAAGCGGTGTCAAGCATCAGGTGAAGCCACACTGTCAACCATCAACCGAGACAGGACAGACGAGATCACCCAGTGGTGCGGTAAGACTTTCTCTACTTCATCAAGGCACCCGGCGTCGCTCACGCTCCGCCGGGCGCGCGGCCCGCGTCCGGCCGCGCCCACGCTCCTGCCTCCGTCCCGCTCGGCACGGCCGTCCGCCGCCGCGCGCCCACAGAGGTAGGCCAAGGGGCATGAGGTCAGAACCGCGGTGGCTGGGGCGGCCGGCGCTCCGACGCTTTAGGCAGCCACCATGGGGCGAGCCTCGAAGATCGGGGCCCACATCGGGCTACAGCGGGCAGGCAAGGAGCCAGCCCGATTCGCGGCCAGCGTACGGGCCCCGATCTCTCGCCCCATGGCAGCTCCAGCCCAAAGCCTCTCCACACCGACCGCGCTATAGGGTGCGGGCTGACACTGGAGGGGTAATGGCAGCTGGCAAGGTCTCGCGTAGCGACAGGATCCGCGGAGGGGTAGTGGTCGTGATCAGCGCGAGTGCTTTCGCGATCATGGCTGACAACACATTGATTCGCGTGCTCGCAACGGGCGCCGCAGTCATGATGGCTCTTTCCGTCGGACGCTTGACTGCGACAGGGGAGTCAAGCGAGCACCCAGATCAGCCCGTCGCGCCGAACTGGCCTTCCACTCGCTGAGCGGCACTGGATCGGCGTTGGCGCTGGGCCGTCTCCGGGCCGTCCGAGGTCGCCCAATGACAACCAACGCTGACAACCGTTGACCAGTCGATCGCAGTTCACAGCGTTGATCGTCTAGACAGACCCAGGTCAGCGGACCCTTGGGTCACTTCCAGAAGAACTGTTCGCGCAGCCGTCGAAGCGACCGCAGGCGATCAATCCCGGTGCGTTTAGGATCACCGCATGAAGTCAGTCGTAGCAACGGGCGTATGGCTGTATGACGGCACGGTGCCCACGACAGTCCGCATAGGGATGCTGGACTACGACTATTGGTACGCCATCGGCGAGGCAGACGGAACCCTGCAACCCGGAGAGGCCCCGGATTTGAATGAGGACGGCCGCCTCTACTACGTCCAGCATCTGCCAGGCCAGCCTGCCTGCGACCATCCGTTCTGGCCGGCCACAGAAGGGTTCCACACGCTCGCGGAAGCAGTTGCTTCAGCAGAAGCCACCGTTCCCGGCCCGATCTCATGGCAGTAAGGACCTGCACATCACTAGATCGGTCGAGCAGCCTGCAACGGCCATCCCGCCCACAGAACGCATCGAGAGGACCGGGCGTGCCACAGCCGTGCCAGGTGAGGCGGTGCCGAACGGGGAGCCACGGGGAATGGCGGTGGCGAGATCGCGTTGCCGCAGGTCAGCCTCCGCCCAGGTGAGGCCCGGTCCGCAGCCTCAGTCTTCCAAACTGGGGCTCCTGCCCCCATCGGTCACAACTCGGCAGGCTGATGTCCGCTGGCCACGATCCCTGTCACTCTTCAGAGAGGAAGTCCTCCAAAGCCGCCAGCCAAGCGCGGGGTTGGTCGATGTGGGCCATGTGCCCTGCTTCCTCGATTACCGAGGCTCGTGCGGTGGGGATCAGCTTGACGGTGGGTTCAACGAGGTCGGCAGGGAAGGTCATGTCCTGTCGCCCGTGTAGCAGAAGCATGGGGATGCCGGCATCTGCGAGCCGCTGGGGTGTATTCGGATGGCGGGGGCTCGGCAGCGTGCCAGCTTGCCAGGGCCGCATCCACTCGGCGGAGAAGTAGATGCCTTTCAGGACATCGAGGTAGCCAGGCAGAGCGTCTGGGCGCCAGACGTTAGCTGGGGCGCTGGCCAGAGCAGCTGCTCGGGTTTGTTCCGGTCCGGACAGCGCGGGGTCAGACCAAACCTCGGCCTCGGCGGTCATGCGTTCAGTGCGCTCCTGCCAACCGTCGAATGCATCTGGGGGCACTGGCAGGACACTGCTCGACGCCACCACCAGGCGGCGGACCCGTTCAGGTATGGCCAACACGAGCCGCTGGGCAATCAGCCCTCCGTACGAGAAGCCGAGGATGTCTGCCCGTTCGATCTCCAATGCGTCCAGCAGACGGACGAGGTCGGTGATCGCCGCTGCGGGTGTGTACTCGTCATCGGCCAGGCCGCGGGTCGAACGCCCACAGCCGCGTAGGTCCGGCAGGATGATCCGGCGGTGAGCGGCGAGCTCGGCGACGGGCTCACGTAGATACGTGTGATCCCAATCAGGACCTCCGTGGATCACAAGCAGAGGCCGCTCAACAGAGCTGTCGGTTTGCGCCACGAACAAGTCCACTGCGGGGTCACTCGACACAGGCACAAGAGTCTCGATGAACATCTGCCCAGTGTTCCAATCCCGCCCCGCCACGGTGCAGGATCTGGAGGACAGAGACGCGGCAACGCCGGACAGACCGGCTGAGTGTCTAACTGCGCTACAACGGCCACGTACTGAGGCGCACGACGACGGACTCTCGCGGACCGTTTTCGCAGCTCAGGGATAGTGCAGCCGCAGGTCACGCGGTCGCTCCCATTGCTTCGGGACGAAGAGGCGCGCGGCCGGCGCTGGGCAGGTCTCGCCCTTGGCCATCGGCGAAGCCCGACCGTCGGTTAGGTCCCGGGCTGTTCCCGGGCCGCCCCCAGACAGATTCGGGGATGCAGCCGCACTACAGAGCTGGATACCTCGGAAGCCGACCGCGCACCTGCGACCGTAGCCTCAGTCACTGACAACAGCTGGTTTCGGGCCCAGCCAGCGCCAATGCCGGGCCGTCTGTGGGCCGTCCGAGAGCGCTCGACAGTGGCCAAGGATGACCAACGACGACCACCAGGCGTACGAGCGCACCGGGCCTGAGCTGCGAAGACGCAGGTCATCTGGAGGCCCGGCAAGACCCAGGGCAAGAAGACTGCCCCCAAGCAGCCATTGAGCGTCCACCAGCCTGCCGAGCTTCGTTGACCCGCATCACGCTACGGATGAAGAATGCGGCGCATGCTGCTTCTCGCTGGCCAGACCGAGCCCAGTCCCGGACCGTTCCTTTTGATCTGGGGAGTCCTGGCTCTCATTGGCGGCGTCGCCCTGACGACCAAGAAGGGATCGGCTCGTCTCCAAGCCCTGGTGGCCAGCGGACTCGCCCAAAGCTCGCAGCGACAAGCCGCGGTACGGACCGTACGTCCCGGCTTCCTCCGCATCCTCGGAAGTCTTTTCGCCCTTGGGGGCATGGTGGCCCTGCCGATTGCCATCACCATGATCATACGGAGCTGAGATTTCCTTGCGGGGCGGCCAGCTCGGAGGCCGTGCCACTCTCGTGCCAGAACGGGCGGGGAGCCAGGGAGAATCACGGTGTCCATCGGGACCTACCACCCACTCCATCCAAGGCGGGGAATCCGCAGGTCAGGCGGGTCTGCTGCAGGTTTGGGTGACAGGTTCGGTCACGCGGCCTGGACGGCCGGTGGGGTCATGACGGTCTCGAATTCGACGGGGGTCAGGCGGCCGAGTGCGGCTTGTCTGCGGCGGCGGTG
>NZ_JARAVO010000416.1:0-3701 GCF_033792805.1 Streptomyces sp. PA03-1a | reverse complement strand
CGTGGGACCGGAAATTTGTATAAGATAAAGCCCCCGGGCCGAAGGCTGGGGGAGGGCGGGAGGCGGGGAACCCCCCACCGCAACCACGACGGCGCCGCACACGACAACCGGGCCCTACAGAAGGTCACCCCAGGGCGCGCTGGACGCCGGCCTCGCGGGGGCCGAGGAAACGGGGGTCCGGGGTGAACGCGGCGTCGAACGCGGCCTTCACGGCTCCGGCGACTTCGCGGGTCCCCCCGTAGTACCAGGTCGCGTCGTGCCGCTCGTCGACCCCGATCCCGTACGCCTCGATCCCGGCCGCCCCGCACAGCGCCAGCGCCCGCCGTATGTGGAAGCCCTGGCTCACCAGCAGCGCCCGGTCGACGCCGAAGACGCGCCGGGCCCGGGCGCAGGAGTCCCACGTGTCGAAGCCGGCGTAGTCGAGGACGACCTTGTCGCGGGGCACGCCGTGCGCGGCCAGGTAGTCCCGCATCGCGGTCGGCTCGTCGTAGTCGGTGCGGCTGTTGTCGCCCGTGACGAGGACCACCCGCACCTTGTGCGCCGCCCACAGTTGGGCGGCCGCGTCGAGGCGGTGGGCCAGGTAGGGGGAGGGCTCGCCGTTCCACAGGCCCGCGCCGAAGACGACGGCGACGGGCTCCGCGGGGGCGTCCGCCACCGCACGGACCCGGTCGTCCGCGGTGACCTGGAGCCACGTCGCGGGCAGCAGCGCCAGTACGCCCAGGGCCACGGCGGCCCACAGCAGGTGCCGCCGCCCCCGCCTGGACCGCGGTAGCCGCGGCAGCCGCGCGAGCCGCCGCAGACGCGGCAGCACGGCCCCCACGCGTACCCCTGGCGTCTTCCGGTTCGGGCTTCGTTCCACGTCCGAGTCGACGTCCCGTACGTCCCTGCGGTTCCATGAGGGTGATGCGTGACGACCATTCCCGCCTCCCGTTCTTCGTGTACGGGACCCTGCGGCCCGGCGAGATTAACCACTCCTGGCTGCTGCGCGGCCGGACGACGTCCGAGACGCCCGCCGTGCTGCACGGCGCGCTGCTGTTCGACGGGCCGGGCTACCCGTACGCCGTGGCCGACGACCGCGGCCGCATCCACGGCGACGTCATCCATCCGGTCGAAGACCTGTACCAGGAGGTGCTCGCGGACCTGGACCGCCTGGAGGAGTACAGCCCGGGCGCCGCCGGGAACCTGTACGAGCGGGTGGTCCGCGACGTGCGCACCTACGCCGGGCGGACGGTGCCCGCATGGGTGTACCTGGCGGCCGCGGACCACGAACGGGAGCTGCGCGAGAAGGGGCGCCCCATCGAGGGCGGGGACTGGAAGCGCCGCTGACGCACGCTCTGCGGGCGCCCCTCACACCCGCCCGCACGGAGTGTGAAGCGGCGGAAACCAGTCGTCATCTCGGTGCAACGGCGTGGCAACCCCCGCTCGCCACACTCGGTGCATGACGGCCGAGCAACCCGCGCCGCACGGCGTGCCAGGACCGGACCACTTCGACAGCACGGCGCAGCTCATGTCCCGGATCACCACGCAGCTCAGCAGTCAGCTCTCGCGGGTGACGCTGCGCTCTGCGGCCCCCTGCCGCCCGGTCCTGGTCGCCGTCGCGCACGGCAGCCGCGACCCGGAGGCGCTGCGCACCGCGCACGCCCTGCTGGAGCGGATCAGGGACCTGCGCCCGGGGCTGTCGGTGCGGCTCGGTCACATCGAGATCGACGAGCCGTCGCTGGACGACACCCTTGCGGCCCTGCGCGGCGAGGCCGTCCTGGTGCCACTGATGCTGACCCGCGGCCACCACGTCAAGCGGGACCTCCCCGGGGCGCTGGCCCGTGCCCCGCACCTGCGGGGGCGGGTCGCGGCGCCGCTCGGCCCGCACCCGCTGCTCGCCGAGGCGCTGCACGACCGCCTGGCCGAGGCGGGCTGGCGCACCGGCCCCCCGCGGGCCGCACGGCGGGCCGGGATCGTACTGGCCGCCGCAGGGTCCCGTGACCCGCAGTCGGCCCGGGACACCGAGGCGACGGCCGCGCTGCTGCAGGCCCGGCTGGGCGGCAGGGTGCCGGTGGTGCCCGCGTACGCGTCGGCGGGGCCGGACGTCGCCGCGGCGGTGCGGCAGCTGTCGGCCGACGGCCGGGACCGGGTCGCGGTGGCCTCCTGCTTCGCCGCGCCGGGCCGCTTCGCGACGGCGACGGCCGCCGCGGCGCCGTGGATCGCCGCCGCCCCGCTCGGCGCGCATCCGGCGATGGCGGCGCTGGTGCTGCACCGCTACGACCGGGCGCTGGCCGGCACGGCGGGTCCCGCCGCCGCGGCGCAGCTGGCCACGGCGTAGCCGCCCGGACCGGGTCGCGCCCGCTACCGTCGCGGTATGGACGCGAACCACCCTGCGGCGACCGACTACGCCCCCTACAGCGAAGCCGACACCGAGCGCTACGTGCCCGAGCCCGACAAGCGGCCCGGCCGCACGTCGTTCCAGCGGGACCGGGCCCGCATGCTGCACTCCGCGGGGCTGCGCCGGCTGGCCGGGAAGACGCAGGTGGTGGACCCGGTCGACAACGCCCGGGCGCTCAACAGCAGCCCGCGGACGCGGCTGACGCACAGCCTGGAGTGCGCCCAGGTAGGCCGGGAGCTCGGGGCGGCCCTCGGCTGCGACCCGGACCTGGTGGAGACCGCCTGCCTGGCCCACGACATCGGCCATCCGCCGTTCGGGCACAACGGGGAGATGGTGCTCGCCGAGGTCGCGGCCGGCTGCGGCGGCTTCGAGGGCAACGCCCAGAGCCTGCGCATCCTGACCCGGCTGGAGCCGAAGCGTTTCGCCCATGCCGACGACGGCACCCTGACCAGCGTGGGCCTCAACCTGACCCGGGCGGCGCTGGACGCGGCGACGAAGTACCCCTGGCCGCGCGGCGGGCACCCCACCGACCCCACCAGCCCCAAGTTCGGCGTGTACGAGGACGACCTGCCGGTCTTCGAGTGGCTGCGCCGCACCGCCCCCGCCGACCGCCCGTACGTGCAGTGCTTCGAGGCGCAGGTCATGGACTGGGCCGACGACGTGGCGTACTCCGTCCACGACGTCGAGGACGGGCTGCACGCCGGCCATCTGGACCCGGCGGTGCTGCTCGCCGAGCCCGAGCGCCGCGAGATCTTCGCCGTCGCCGCCGGCCGCTACGCCCCCGGGGCGGCCGAGGACGAGCTCGCGCAGGCCCTGGACCGGCTGCTGGACATGGAGTGGTGGCCGCACGGCTACGACGGTTCCGCCATCGCCCAGGCCCGGCTGAAGGACGCCACCTCGCAGCTGATCGGCCGCTTCTGCCTGGCCGCCGAGCGCGCCACCCGGGACGCCTACGGCACCGGCCGGCTCACCCGTCACCGCGCCCAACTGGTCGTCCCGCGCGACCAGCGGCTGGAGTGCGCCGTCCTGAAGGCGGTCGCCGACCGGTACGTCATGCAGCGCGAGGCGCAGGAGCGGCGGCGCGCCCAGCAGCGCGTGGTCATCGGGGAGCTCGCCGAGGCCCTGCTGGCCCGGGCGCCGGAGGGGCTGGACCCGCAGTTCCGCGGCATCTTCGACGAGGCCAAGGACGACCGGGCCCGGCAGCGGGCCGTCGTCGACCAGATCGCCTCGCTGACCGACGCGGCCGCGACCGCCCTGCACGCCCGGCTCACCGCCCCCCGGTGAGCCGGGCGTGCAGGGCGGTCGCGGCCGCGTCGGTCAGCGA
>NZ_JARAVO010000415.1:0-3703 GCF_033792805.1 Streptomyces sp. PA03-1a | reverse complement strand
GACCGGGCGTGCTGACCGGGGCCGGGGCGCGCGGCGGTGTGGGGACGGTGTCGGCCCGACCGCCGTCCGGAACGTCACGGCGGTCGGGGATGCCGAGCCGGTCGGCGGCGTCCTGCAGCCACTGCGGCGGGCTCAGCAGGAAGGACGTCGCCTCCAGGTCGATCCGCCGGGGCCGCTCCGGCACGGCGTCCGCGACCGCGCCGGCCGCGGCGCCGTAGATCTCCTCCCAGCGGCGGATGATCTCGCCCACGGGCAGCGCGGGCCAGAGCGTGGCGTCGCCGCTGTCCCGGGCGATGACGATGCGGGTCTCCCCGTCGTCCGAGGTCGGACCGCCGTCCCTCGGCTCGGACCAGACCACGAAGCCCCGGTCGAACTCCCGCACCTGCACCTCACGTGCGAGGTAGGCCGGGACGTCGGCGTTGATCCACCGCTCGGCGCGTTCCTGCGCCTCCGCGAACGTGACCATGTCCTGCCTCACCCCTCCACCGGGACGGCGCGGGCGAAGCCGCCGTCCACCATCAGGTTCGCCACCGTCTCCAGCTCCGGCGGGTCGCCGGCGAGCGCGGCGAGGAAGGCGTCGAAGTCCTCGCCGCAGGGCAGCAGCAGCCCGGTGACCCGCTCCTCGGTGGAACCGAAGGCGCCGTCGGCGTCCCGCACGTCGTCGTACGGGCACAGCCACATGGAACCCAGGTCGGCGCCGCGCGCCTTCACGGCGAGCACACCGCCCTGGACGTAGGAGATCGCCAGGTAGTCCTTGGTGAGGTGGTCCCGCAGGCACTTGTTGACGTAGCCGAGGTCGTTGGCCGCCGCCTCGTCCCGCACGGTGAAGAAGGGCTGGTCGACCAGGAGTCCCAGCATGGGCAGCAGGGCCACACCGCGCGGTGCGCTGCCGCCCGCCGCCTTGAGGAAGGTGCGGTACGCGCCGGGCAGCCGGTAGCCGAGCTCCTCCTCGACGTCCCGGACCTGCTGCTCGGTGACGGCGACCCCGTCCTTGCGCACGCCTAAGTGGACCGGCCGGGTCTCCTGGAGCGGCCGGGTGCCGCGCTTGTCGTGGTCGGCGGAGGCGGTGGTGGCCAGGCCCCCGTGGTGCCGCAGCAACGACTTGACCTCGGCGGGGATCAGCTCCAGACGGCGGCTGCCGGCGACGTGGTGCCAGCTCCACCCGTGCGGCGTGGCGACGGGGGACAGGCTGCCCCACAACTCGTGACCGGCGGCGTGCTGCGCGGCGTTGGCCGACACGTAGTCGGTCAGCCGGAGTTCGTCGATGCCGAAGCCGTCCGGCGGTTCGGCGATCTCGGCCGCCGCGCGGGCGTACGGCGAGAAGTCGGGGAAGCCGCGCTCGTCCACGCGTACGCCCTGCGGGTGGCGGGCGCGCCGCACCGGGTCCGGGAAGTGCACGATCTGACCGGCGTAAGCCGCGTTCGGTGGCGCGGCCCGATACCCGGGCCGACCTGTCGTCATTGCCGATGCCCCCATGCTGGATCCGGTGTTGGGCACAGCCTATGGGGTGTGGCAAGAGGCGCTTGAGCTGGTTCCGGTCACGGCTGGACGGCGGCCGCGGCGAGTTTCCCGTGCTGGGCGCGCGCGACGGCCAGGGGCGGTCCGGCGGGGTCACCGGACGGCTTGACCGTGACGTAGGTGGCCGTGCTGCCCCCGGTGCGCACGACGGTGACGGTGGCGGTGCCTCGCGTGGCGTCGGCGGTGTCGGTCATCACGTAGGCGACCGCCTCGTCGCCCACCGCGGGGGCCCGCGCGGGACGGACGGCGAAGTGCCGGGCGCCTCCCTCCCCGTCCGTCGTCCCGAAGGAACGGCACTGCCTCAGGGCGGCGGTGATCCCGGCGACGACCTCGCCCGCCTCGCCGGGCCGGTGGGCGGCGAGCAGCAGCAGGTCCAGCCCGCCGTCACCGCCGAGCGCCCCGCGCGTGGTGACGGCGGCCGTCACCTGGGCCGTGCGCGGCCGGACGGGGCGGCTGCTCACGGGGTCGGACAGGGGACGGCACCCGGGCCGGTCCGCGGTCAGCGACTCCTCGGGGACGGGCACGCCCGCGCCGCCCGTCACCACGTAGCCGGGCACATCGGCGGAGGTGATCAGCGCCGCCTTCAACCGGGCCGCGGTGAGCGTGCGTTGTGCCCCTCCCGTGGAGGCCGTGGTCGAATCCCGGCCGTTCTCCGTGGGCTTGGCCCCTCTCCCGTCCGACCCGGCGCTACTATCCGTACAACCAATGGCCAACGCAAGGAGCGCCACTGCGGCAGCACACCGGACGACGATACGCATCTCCCCACAGTGCCGTGACATCCGGCACAAAGTAAACCTCTCACCTCACAACCGACTTCCGTAACGCCTTGTCCGTTTGGCAGTCTTACGCACATAGGGGGACGTCCTCGGCGCGAGGACGGATCGGAGGGCCGTACGAAGATGCTGACGAGAGACGCCGCGGATCCGCGGCTCAACTGGGGAGCCGACGAAGCGCCCGCGCCACCGGCGCTGCGCCACCGGCGCGACGGGATCCTGCCGGCGGTCGCCGCCGCGCTGTCCGTCAAGGACGAGGTCCTCACCTGCACCGGCGCCAAGGCGGACCAGCCGCCCCCGCTCCACCCGCTCGTCCAGGACGTCCTCGACGCCCTCCCCGTCGCCCAGCGTGAGCGCTTCACCGGGCGATGTCCCGAGCCGGTGCTGCTGTCCCGCCACCTCACCACCGTCGACGGCGCCCGCAGCAAGCGCGCCGCGCGCAAGCCGCTCACGAACGGCGAGGCCCGCAAGGCCCTCAAGGGCGCCAAGCTCACCGCCCGCCGCATACGCGAGGACGGCGACCCCGCCCATGGCACCTACGCCCCGCCCTGCCGCTCCTGCGAGGCGCTGCTCGCGCACTTCGGCGTCCGCGCCTTCGACCCGGGAGCCGACGCCGAATGAACTCGACCCGCTTCCCCGTCGGCGTCGACGTGGCCCTGCGCGCCGCCGGCTGGCAGCCCGGCCGCTGGGACATCCGGCAGGCCGAGGTCTGGGCCGACACGCTCCGCGCCTACGTCTCCCCCGGCGGCCACCGCCACAGCGTCTTCCCCGCCGCCGTAGAGGCCTGGGCCGAGTTCGGCGGCCTCACCGTGCCGGCCGTCACCTCCCCCGGCCGCCACGTCGCACCCAGCACGGTCCGCGTCGACCCGCTCCACGGGCTGCACCTCGCGCGCACCCTCGGCGACCTCGGCAGCGCGCTCGACACGGAGGTCGCACCGCTCGGGGAGGAGTCCGCGGGCCACGGGCAGCTCGCGATCGACGCCGAGGGGCGCGTCTACTGCCTCGACCACACCGGCGACTACTACCTGGGCCCGACCATCGACGCGGCCCTCGGCGCCCTCACGACGGGCTCCCTCCCCCACCGCCTCACGACCTGACCGCGCCGCCGGGTCGTTGCGTTTGCGGTGCCCCTTGCGGCCGGTTGTTGTGTGCGGGTGCGTTGCGCCTGCGGCGGGCGGTTTCCCCGCCGCCGTCCCTCCCCCCAGCCTTCGGCCGGGGGGACCCCCATCCGGCGCGGTCAGTGACCGCCTCGCGCGGTGGTTGTGGGGTCGGTGCCGCGCCGGCGCACTCCCCCAGCCTTCGGCCGGGGGGACCCCCACAGCGCTCGCGGTTTGGCCCTACGTCGTTCGGCGCCCGGGACCGCCGCTCGTCTCCCCCAGCCTTCGGCCGGGGGGACCCCCATGGCCGCACCC
>NZ_JARAVO010000414.1:0-3765 GCF_033792805.1 Streptomyces sp. PA03-1a | reverse complement strand
CTGACGCCGTCCCGGTGGCTGCTGCAGTGCAGGCGTTGGTGGCGACCTGCCATGCCCAACCCAGTGAGGCTACGCGGTCACGGCACTGGGGTCAGGTCCTGGCCGCCGTATCCGTGATGGTGACCACTTCGGTGGCGGGCACCTCGTGACCGTCGTCGTCGAGGAAGCCCACGTGGACGGGGCGGCTGGTGGAGCGCGTCCGTCGCAGCGCGGAGGGGCCCGAGGGGCGCGGGCGGTGGTGGTCGCCCCACTGCTGGAGCGCTGACAGCACCACCCGCAGGTCTCGCCCCGCCTCAGTCAGGTGGTAGCTCTGCCGAGGCCTGCTGCCCGGTTCCCGATATGCCTGCGTACACAGCACGCCGCTCTCGACGAGAAGCTTGAGCCGGGCGCTGAGCAGGTTGGTTGCGATGCCTAGGGACGACTGGATCTCCGCGAATTTATGTTTCCCGGTGAGGATCTCGCGGAGCACCAGAAACGTCCAGCGCTCGCCGAGAATCTGCAGGCTGCGCTCGATGGAGCAGGCCGGCTCGTTGTTCATGGGGCTTGACCCCTGCCCTTGGGTTGACACTGTCCACCTCCCGCGCAATACACGTCCCCGACTGGAGCATTTCGGACAATACTCTCCTGGATCTCGTATTGCAATCCAGACCCCGCACTGCACGAAGACCTCCACACGCAACGGCGCGAATGCAGCAGGCGTGCGAGCCCACCCCTGCCGCAATCCTGACCGTCGACGGCTTCCAGGGAGCCCCACGCCATAGCGCAGACCTCGCATGCCTCACCCTTCACACCCCGCACCCCTCGCCGGAGTCGGCACCTGGGGCCGCCCGCCCCGCCTCCCTCCGCCGACACACCCAGAACCGCCCGCGACCGAAGTTCACGAAACCTCCCATATCTCTACAAATAGGAAGCAATCACATCTAATCCGATCTACCCTGACTTGCGTATATAAATCCAACCGCTAACGTTGAAGTCGTGAGCGGCCCTGCCCCCAGCCCGACCGACAGACGATCACCCGCCACGAGCCAGCCGGAAACAGGGCGTGCCTTCTGCCGCTCTGGACGGGTGCTTTCGCCGCAAGGCCTGCCAGGGGCCCGGCGCAGCCCAACAGGTCGCACAGAGAGAGGATGATCGATGAGCAGCTCCACCGGAACGCCGTTCACCACAGTCCGGACGGCCGCTGAAGCCGCCGGCACCGGCACGGCGATAGCCCTGCTGGATGCGAATAAGAGGGTGGTCGGATGGACGCGGGCCGCCGAGCAGCTCGTTGGATACCCACCGGCGGACGTGGTGGGCTGCCCCGCGGCGACCCTCCTGGTGGACAGCGAGGACCGAGCGAAGGCATCGGCGTTCTTCGAGCCGGGCGCAGCCCGCGGTCGGTCCGGCTTCGTCAAGGTCCGCCACCGCGACGGCCGCAGGATCGACGTACGCCTGTGCGTGCAGTCGCTGTCCGGACACAACGGCCAGGCCCAGTGGGTCGTGTCGGCAGGCGGCAAGGGCACGCCCCCCGCCTGGGCGGCGGACCGAGCGGTGCTGGAGTCGCTCCCGGGAACACTGAATCTCCCCAGCCGTCTGCCGGTCGGGGTCGTCATACGCGACACCGAACTGCGCTGCACGTGGGTGAACGACACCCAGGGCCTCAAGGACGGCATCCCCATGCCGCGACGGCTGGGCCGCAGACTGCCGGAGGCGGCTCCCGGCACCGAAGCCGCACAACTTGAGGCACTGATGCGCCAGGTGCTGCACAGCGGCGTCCCGGCACTCAACGTGGAATACCGGACGTTCCTGCCGGCGCAAGCACCCAGGCGACACACGCTGACGGCGTCGTTCTTCCGCCTCGACGACGCGCAGGGCCGCGCCTTGGGCGTGTGCGCCGTGAGCGTGGACGCCACCGACAGCCGGCGGGCGCAAGAGCGTCTGGCGATCCTCGGCGAGGCCGGCAAGCGGATCGGAACCACCCTGGACGTGATGCAGACCGGGCAGGAACTCGCCGATCTCGCGGTGCCTCTCCTCGCGGACCACGCCACCGTCGACCTGGCGGAGTCGGTTCCCCTCGGCGAGGAGCCCCTGGCACGCCTCGGCCTCAAGGGTGGTCGCACCCCCGCGTTCCGCCGCGCGGGCTTGGCCACGATCCACCCGGAGACCTCGCAGGCCCTGGCCGCGCGGGCAGAGGCGGTCATTGTCCCGCCGACGTCGCCAAACATCAGCGTCCTGCGCTCGGGGAAGTCCCACTTCGAACCGATCCTGGACACTTCGCCCGGCACGTGGGTGGATCACCACGATGCGGCACGGGCGGCGATCCACGACTGCACGGCACACTCATTGATCGTCGTCCCGATCCACGCCCGGGGTGCCGTGCTGGGTGTGGCGGCGTTCGTACGAACTGGCGACCGTGCGCCGTTCGAGGAGGACGACCTGCTCCTGGCCGAGGAACTGGTCAGCCGGGCCGCACTGTCCCTGGACAACGCCCGCCAGTACGCGCGTGAACGCTCCGCAGCCCTCGCTCTGCAACGTCACCTGCTCCCCCACCATGCGGCGGGCGGTGCGGCCGCTGACGTGGCCTCGCGCTACCTGCCGGCCGACGACCACCACGGTGTGGGGGGTGACTGGTTCGACGTGATCCAACTGCCCGGCGCCCGGGTCGCCCTGGTCGTCGGAGACGTGGTCGGACACGGCATCAAAGCAGCGGCAACCATGGGTCAGCTCCGCACTGCGGTACGCACCCTGGCCGATATGGACATGCCCCCCGATGAACTCCTGAGCCGCCTCGACGAGCAGGTCCTCCGCCTCACCGAGGCGGATGCCGACCCAGATGACCCGGCTAACACGACCATGACCGCCACCTGCCTGTACGCCGTCTACGACCCGGCCACCCGATGCTGCACGATGGCGCAGGCCGGGCACCCGCCTCCCGCGATCATCGATCCGCACGGTGGCGTCACCTTCGCCGATCTGCCTGCCGGCGCACCGCTCGGCCTCGGACTGGTCCCCTTCGAGTCCGTGACGGTTCAGTTGCCCGAGAACACAACGCTCGCCTTCTACACCGACGGCCTGATCGAGGATCGCAACCAGGACATCGACATCGGGATGGATCGCCTGGCTACGATCCTGAGCCGGCGGGGCCTCACGCTGGACGAGCTCGGCTCGTCGGTGGTGGAGACACTGCCGGCCAGGGCGCCGAGCGACGACGTCACCCTGCTCCTCGCCCGGACCCGCTCACTTGGCCCGGACCAGATCGCTTCGTGGCAGCTCCCGGCCGAACCGGCGTTCGTCAGCCGCGCCCGGGCCCTGGTCACCCGGCAACTGGCCCAGTGGGGACTGGACCGCCTCGCCCAGTCCACGGAACTGATCGTCAGCGAGCTGGTCACCAACGCCATCCGGCACAGCCAGGGCACGATCGGCCTGCGCCTCATCCGGCACGGGGCGCTGACCTGCGAGGTGTACGACACCAGCAACAACCACCCACGGCTGCGCCACCCCCAGACCACCGACGAAAACGGCCGCGGCCTCGCCCTCGTCGCCCACCTGTCCCGCCGGTGGGGAACCCGCAACGCACCCGACGGGAAACTCATCTGGGCCGAACAGCCACTGCCAACCAGCCCGTGACATCACGTCCGGCAGCACGGCTCCCATCGCGTCGACCGGGCCGGCCACGGCCCATAGCCACTTCGCCGCAGCGCGAACACAAAAGGCAGGACCGGACTCATGGCACTGTCCTTGCGAGAAATGCAGGATATGGGTTCAGTCCGCTGCCCGCCCAGGGAC
>NZ_JARAVO010000413.1:0-3852 GCF_033792805.1 Streptomyces sp. PA03-1a | reverse complement strand
CCAGCGGGAGGGGTCCTTCGCGTCCACGGCGAACACACTGCCGTCCGGTGCGGTCGCGAACACCTTCCCGTCGGCGACGACGGGGGAGGGCGGGGATCCCGGGTAGTTGCCCGGACGCGTTCCCATACGTGGCTTCGTCTGTCCGATGAAGGCCCCCCGTTCGGAGTCCACGGCCAGGAGCCGTCCGTCGAGGGCGGTGAAGTACACCCGGTTCCCGACGACGGTGGGTACGGAGCCACCACTCACCGACGTCTCCAGACTCCATGGTTCGACCGCCGTGCGGCCTTTGGAGCGGCGGGTGTCGAGGCCGATCAGCTCGCCGCCGTGACCCAGGAGGTACACCTTGTCCCCTCGCACGGCGGTCTGCGGCTGGTTGAGGAGCGGGGTGATCGGGATTCGCCGGTGCGAGCCGGTGGCCGTGTTCAGCCGGACGACGGCGTCGGTGCGGTAGAAGCCGTCCACGGAGGTGAGGAAGAGGTCCGTGCCGGACTCACCCACGGGGATCAGCTGCCCGTCGAGCCGAACCTGCCGCTGCACCGTCCCGTCCGTCTCGTTCACCGCGGTCACCATGGTGGTGCGACCGTCCGCGCCGACCTCGACGGCGTAGACACGACCCGAGGTGCCGTACGCGGACAACGCAGGCTGGGTGTGGCCCGGCAGATTCACGCGCCACCTTTCCCGGCCGGTGGCGCCGTCCACGGCGATGACCGTTCCGTCGCGTCCGGCGAGCAGCACCGTGGCGCCGGCGCTGTAGAACGCGCCCTGGTAGGCCGAGATGTCCAGGGCCCATCGCACCTTCCCCGTGGCCGCGGACAGGCCCGTCAGCCGCGATTCGTCGTCGTTCACCACGCGGACGACGCCGCCCGACAGGACGGGCGGATGGGGATGCGCGGCGGTGCCGCCCTTCACGGGCGCCTCGCGGACCGACCATTGGATGAGCCCGCTGTCGGCGTCCAGCTTCGCCGCCTCGACACCCGGTCCGGCGCAGAACAGGGCCTCTGCCCCGGACGCGCAGGCTGCCGTGCCGCCACTTCCGTCTCCCCGGAGGGCGGCCGCCCACGGGTGGAAATCCCCACCGCCGGTGACCCGGGATCCGGTCGAGTCCAACGGCGTTACGTCATCGTGCCGTTGGGCCAGCAGGGAGGCGCCCGCGGCGAGGACACCCAATGCCAGGACGGCGGCGAGGGCACTTCGGGTCCGGCGGTTTCGGGACGTGGAAGCCGGAGCTGGACCGGGCGCTTCGGGTCCGGACCCGGATCCCGGCTGGGGCGCTTCCGGGGGGATCGCGCCGTCCGCCGATCGCCGCTGTGACGGGATGAGGGCGTCCGCCGGGACGCTCTCGAGGTCGAAGGAGCCGAAGGTCTGGGTGTCGTACGAGGCCGAGACCTTCCTCAGCTCCGTCATCAACGCGTCCGGAGTGGGCCTGTGGTCCGGGTCCTTGGCGAGGCATCGCTCGATGAGCGGCCGCAGATCTCCAGGGACGCCGTCGAGGTGCGGTTCGTCGTGGACCACTTGGTACGCGACGATGTAGGGGCTGTCCGAGTCGAAAGGACTGCGTCCCGTCGCGGCGTGGACGAGCACGCCGGCCATGGCGAAGACGTCGGCGGCGGGCCCCACCGATCGGGGCCGGCTGAACTGTTCGGGCGCCATGAAGGGAGGCGTGCCGATGAGCTTGCCCGTCTCGGTGCGCACATCGCTGTCCGGTGGTCGCGAGATGCCGAAATCGATGACCTTGGGACCATCGGCAGCCAACAGCACATTGCCCGGCTTGAGATCGCGGTGGACGACGCCCACCCGGTGGATGTCCCGCAAGGCCTCGGCGAGTCCTGCCATGAGGTAGCGGACCTGGGCCGGCGGAACCGGCCCGTTCCGCTTCACGAACTCGGCCAGCGTCGGCCCGGGTATGTAGAGCGTGGCCATCCAGGGGCGTTCGGCATCCGGATCCGCGTCCACGACGGATGCGGTGAAGGCGCCGCTGACCCGCCGGGCGGCGGTGATCTCCTGGCGGAATCGCGCCCTGAACTCCGGGTCCGCCGCGAACTCCTCGTGCACGACCTTGACGGCCAGCCGCATGCCGGATGTCGAGCGTGACAGGTGCACCACGCCCATGCCGCCGGCGCCGAGCCGCCCTTCCAGCCGGTAGGGCCCCGCATATTCCGGATGTTCCGCTTCCGGGTCGGTCCCGGGTCTCCGCACTGGCGGCATGACCCACCCCCGTGTGTTCGTCAGCAGCCGCAACTCGGTGAGCCTAGTGGATCCCCGTTACGAGGACGGCTCGGATTGCTAGCCTGCACTTGACAGAGCGTGAATCCTCACGGGGGTGGGCACATGGCCGAGAACAAGCTTGACGAGCCGGTGGGCGATGCGAGTGACGGGCCCGCAGGGGCGGAGACCGCCGTCGCGGCCGCCGACTTGATCTACTACTCCGTGGCGCCCGGAGCCCGTCTCAACGTGCGATCCGGCCCCGGAACCAGCTACCACATCGTCAAGGTCCTTCCGTACGACGCCAAAGTCCCGATCTTCTGCCAGACGCCTGGGACCACGGTCAGCGGTTACTACGGGACGTCGAACATCTGGGACTGCATCGGCACCAACCAGTACGTCTCCGACGCCTACGTGCACACCGGCAGCGACGGCTACGTCGCGTCACGCTGCAGCTGACGTCGGCGACTCGGCACAGCTCACGCCCATCGCGCCACGCGGCTCCCCGGCCCACCGGGGAGCCGCGGCGCGCATCCGTCAGTGATCCGTCCCTCAGGAGGAACGTGTTGAGCAAGGGCAAGGGCAAGAGCAGGCGCACGGCGCTGGTGACCGGTGCGGCCACGATGGCCGGTGCGGCCTTCCTCGTGCTGGGGGGTGCCGCCGAGGCGACCGCGGCGTCCGCGGATCTCGTGTACTACTCGGTCGCCCCCGACGTACGGCTCAACGTCCGTATCGGCCCCGGCACGGGATACCAGATCGTGAAGGTACTGCCCTACGACGTCAAGGTGCCGATCATCTGCCAGACCCCGGGCGAGACGGTCAGCGGCTACTACGGCACGTCGAACATATGGGACCGGATCGCCCCCGGCCAGTACGTCTCCGACACGTACGTGCACACCGGCAGCGACGGCTACGTCGCGGGACGCTGCGGATGATCACCCGCGGGTCCCTACCCATGGGGAGGCTGTGTTGAGCAAGGGCAGAAGCAGGCGCGCCGCACTGGCGGCCGGCGCGGCCACGATGGCCGGGGCGGTGTTCCTCGTGCTGGGGGGTGCCGCCGAGGCGACCGCGGCGTCCGCGGATCTCGTGTACTACTCGGTCGCCCCCGACGTACGGCTCAACGTCCGTATCGGCCCCGGCACGAACTACCAGATCGTCAGGCTCCTGCCCTATGACGTCCAGGTGCCGATCTTCTGCCAGACCCCGGGCGAGACGGTCAGCGGCTACTACGGCACGTCGAACATCTGGGACCGGATCGGCCCGGACCAGTACGTCTCCGACACCTACGTGCACACCGGCAGCGACGGGTACGTCGCCGGAAGGTGCGTCTGACCGAGCCCACGCGGTGGGTCGCGCCCGCGTCCCACGGGGAAGGACAACCCCCATGACCACACACCCGGCCCACCGCGTGCTCGCCCAGTCGTTCGACACCGTCGCCGCGCAGTACGCCGCGGCCCGCCCCGGTTACCCGGGAGAGCTGTTCGACGCCGTCGAGGAGATCAGCGGCCGTCCCTTCGCCGGGGCCGCGGCGTAATGCGCTGAGACGGCGGCGAACGACTGGGCGAGCTCTGTCTCTTATATACATCTTGCTGCTCGAGAAAACTCTCTACATATGGCATGCCGTCTTTCGCTTGAAAAAAAAAAAGCGAG
>NZ_JARAVO010000412.1:0-3925 GCF_033792805.1 Streptomyces sp. PA03-1a | reverse complement strand
TCCGACGAGCGGCTCCTCACCTCCTGACACGGTCGCGGCGGAGGGTCCGCCGCCGCGACCGTGTCAGGAGGTGAGGAGCCGCTCGTCGGACGGTGCGGGGGAGGGCGAGGGGAACCCGTCGCGGTACTGCACCGCGATCATGGCGATGTCGTCGTCGAGCGTGATGGCGCCGCCGCCCACGTGCAGGGAGAGCCCGTCGAGCACGTGCTGGAGCAGTTCCTCCGGACGGGAGCCCGGCCAGTCGGCCACGTGGGCGCCCAGGTCGTAGAACTGGCCGTCGTCGTTGCGGGCCTCGATGGCGCCGTCGGTGTAGAGCAGCAGCGTCGCCTCACGGCCGAAGGGGAAGGTGTCGACGACGTAGTCCTCGGCGTTCAGGCTCCCCAGGCCGAGCGGGGGAGAGGGCACGGCCGGGGCCAGCAGCAGGGTGTCGGACCGCTGCGCCATGTAGGGCGGGGGGTGCCCGCAGGTGACCATGTGGATCTCGGCGCAGCCGTCGGGGACCTCCAGGACCAGCGCAGTGATGAACCGTTCCACGGCGTCGCTGTCGGTGCGGCCGGTCTCCTCGAAGTGGCCGCGCACCGCGTGCTCCAGGTCGGCCACCAGCTCCGGGAGCGAGCCGAACCTGCGGGCGGCCCCCCGGAACGCCCCGAGCAGGGCCTCCGCGTCCTCGACCGCCGGCAGCCCCTTGCCCTTGACGTCCCCGATCAGGAAACGGACCCCCGCCGCGCTCCGGGCCACCGCGTACAGGTCCCCGCCGATCTGCGCGTACGGATGGGAGGCGTGGTACGTGGCCCGCACGAGCAACGGCCCGATGCGCGGGGGCAGCGGGCGCAGCAGGACGCGCTGGATGGTGTCGGACACGATCCGCACCTCCATCAGCTCCCGGACGCTGCGGTCCCGGATGCTGCGGGAGGCGATGACGAAGGCCGAGACGAGGAGGATCTCCAGCTGGTGGACGGCGGGGATGGAGGTGCCCAGCAGGTTGTCGTGGACGTCCAGCACGAAGGCGGCGACGCAGGACAGGGCGGCGCTCAAGGTCGTCGTCCCCGGTCCCGCCAGCACGGCCGTGGTGGCGGGGACCACCACCATCAGCGAGGCCAGGTGCTCGGTGGGCGGCAGTACGAAGCCGGTGACGACGATCGCGCCGATCATGAACAGGGCCAGCGCCAGTGGCCCGTGGCCCTGGGTCACCTGCGTCACCCAGGAGGGGCCGGGCCCTGAGCCCGGCGCGGCCGCCCGCCGCCCGGGCAGCCGCCACAGGCGGTGCGTGAGACTGCCCTTCATCGCGGCTCCGGGTCCCTGACGGGGCCGGGGGCCGCGGCGCGAAGGTCGTCCTCCACCGCTGGCGCTCCCATACACCGAATGTACGCCCGGCAAACATCTCCGGTCATCGCACCGCTTAATGGCAGCATTCGGAAAAAGCGGACGGAGCGAGGGAGGGCGGCGGTGCGCCCTCCCCGGAGGCCGGGGACCGTCAGCCTGTGAACGCCTCGACCAGGGTCCAGACGGCCAGGCCCGCCATGCAGGCGCCGCCGATGCGCTGGACGGTCTTCAGCGGCACCTTCTTGGCGATGAACCGGCCCACCACCAGGGCCAGGGCGGAAACCGACATCAGGGCCGCGGCCGAGCCGACGGCTGTGGGCAGCCAGCCGTTGGTGGCGGCGAGGTTGGCGGTGGTGATCTGCGTGAGGTCGCCCCACTCGCCGATGAAGACGGCCATGAAGGCGGTGGAGTACACCGGCCAGAAACCGGTCACGGTCCTGCCGGCCTCGTCGTGGTCGTCGTCGCCCCCGCTCCGCAGAAGCATCACGGCGCCGAAGGCGAACAAGGCGGCGGAGACCAGCTTCACGGCCATGTTCGGCAGCATGCTGATCAGGCTGCCGGCGCCCACCGCGATGGCCACGTGCACGATGAAGGCGGTCGAGGTGCCGAACCAGACGTACAGCGGGCGCATGCGCGTGCCCATCGCCAGTGAGGCGAACATCGTCTTGTCCGGGAGCTCGGCGAGGAAGATCAGCCCGAAGGCGGTGACGAGCGCCAGGGGGTCGAAGGTCATTCCGGTGCTTTCTGCTGGGGCCGGACCGCGGACTCGACGGCACCCAGGGGGCGACGGGAAGCGCCAACGGCCCGGCACGACGGTGCGGCCCGCACGTCGGTGCGGACCACGTCTTGCCTTGGCCGAAGGTCTCGTCCACCCCCGCACCCGGTGCGGCGGCCCGGTGGCCGGGACGTCCAGGACGTCCAGTGTGTCGACCAGCCGGTATTGCGGGACTACTCCCCTTCGCTGCGGCCCAGTGTACCCAACGCGCGGATCGTCCCCGCCGGCCCGGCGGCGGACGTGCGCGCCCTTGTGCGACGCCCGCCCGTTCGGTCGGCGGCGCGGGATACTGGCCGCATGAAGCTGACGGTGTTCTGGGAACGGATGCGCACGCACTTCGGCGAGACGTACGCCGATTCCTTCGCGCGCGACCACGTGATGTCCGAGCTCGGCGGCCGGACCGTGCACCAGGCACTGGACGAGGGCTGGGAGACCAAGGACGTGTGGCGGGCGGTCTGCGCGGCCGTCGACGTTCCGGCCTCGCGCCGCTGATCACGGGGTGGGACTGGGGTCGTGGCGGGAAGCGACGAGACGATAGCCGGGGCGGCCGCGGGTCCGCGGACGCCGGGGGAGCCCGGGGACCCGGGACGCGGAACGGGTGCCGGGGAGGGCGCGGGGGGTTCCGCGATGCCGCGGTGGCTGCCGAAGGCGATGCTGCTGGCGATCGCGCTGCTGGCCGCCTTCCAACTGGCGAACTGGGCGTTCCATCAGGTCATCGGGTTGCTGGTGAACATCCTGCTGGCCTTTTTCGGCGCCCTGGCGATCGAGCCGGCGGTGGACTGGATGGCCGCGCGCGGCATGCGCAGGGGGTGGGCGACCGGGCTGGTGTTCCTGGTCGTGCTCGCCGCGGGCGGGATCTTCGTGGTGCTGCTCGGTTCCCTGCTGGTGGACCAGATCACCTCGATCGGGCGCAATCTGCCGGAGTACGTCGACGACGTGGTCGTGTGGGTCAACCACACCTTCGGCACCGACCTGTCCGTCGGCAAGGTGCAGGAGAACGTGCTGCACTCCGACTGGCTGCGCACCTACGTGCAGCGGCAGGCGGGCAACGTGTGGGGGCTGTCGGCGACGGTCCTCGGCGGGGTCTTCCAGGTGCTGACGATCAGCCTGTTCACCTTCTACTTCGCCGCCGACGGGCCCCGGATGCGCCGTGCCGTGTGCTCGGTGCTGCCGCCCGCCCGGCAGGCCGAGGTGCTGCGGGCCTGGGAGATCGCGGTGGCCAAGACCGGCGGCTACCTGTACTCGCGGGCGCTGATGGCGCTGATCTCGGCCGTCTCCCACTACGTGCTGTTCGTGGTCATCGGGGTGCCGTACGCGCCGGCGCTGGCGGTCTGGGTCGGCGTGGTCTCGCAGTTCGTGCCGACGGTCGGCACGTACCTGGCGGGGGCGCTGCCGATGCTGATCGCGTTCACGCAGGACCCGTGGGACGCGGTGTGGGTGCTCGGCTTCGTCGTGGTCTACCAGCAGTTCGAGAACTACGTGCTGCAGCCGCGGATCACCGCGCGCACCGTCGACATCCACCCCGCGGTGGCCTTCGGGTCGGTGATCGCCGGCACGGCGCTGCTGGGGGCGGTGGGCGCGCTGGTGGCGATCCCGGCGACGGCGACGCTGCAGGGCTTCCTCGGGGCGTACGTGAAGCGGTACGCCGTCACGGACCCGCGGGCGCACGGGCCGCAGCGGCGGCCGCTGTTCCGGTTCCGGTCGCGCCGGACCGGCCGGGGGAGCGGCCCGGGCGACGGGCAGGGCACCGGTCCGGGCGGTGACGGGCCGGGCGACGGACCGGAGGGGCCCGCGGGGGCGTGAGGGACCGGCGGGACGGCCGGAACG
>NZ_JARAVO010000411.1:0-3983 GCF_033792805.1 Streptomyces sp. PA03-1a | reverse complement strand
GGTGGGATATGTGTATAAGAGCAAGGGTGGACGCCCGCCGCAGGCGCGAACGAGCCGCACACAACCACCGGGCAGCCCGGCGCAGCCGCCCGCAGGCGCAACGCACCCGCACACAACAACCGGGCCGCGCGGAGCGCGGATTGCGCCCGCCGGGTGAACGCGTGCGTCGATCAGCGTAGTGCGCCACGGGGTCCGGGTGCCCGCCCGGTTAAGAGTGGGGGGGTACGCATCCGGAGGAGCAGCGCATGCCGCATGCCGCAGCGGGACCTCCCCGTCGGCCCCCCGCAGGGCCCGCAGGGGCCGCGGTCGGGCTTTTCGCGGCACTGGTGTGCCTGCTCCACGCGTTGTGCGCGCCGGGGGCCGCGGCACTGCAGCCGCCGGAGCGGACGGCGGCCGTCGCCGCCGCCACGGACGAACCCGGCAAGCAGATGCACCACCCCCCGGCGAGCGTCGGGCGGCGCACCGTCCCGCAGGCGGGCCCCCAGCAGCGTGCCGGGACCGTCCAGGGGCACGCCGCCGACATCGTCCACGACACCTGCCCCCCGGATCCGGTGGGCGCCGCGCTCCGCGGTCCCGCCCGGCACGTCGCCCCCGCGGGCAGACCCGACCACCTGCACCTCGTCCTGCGCTGCTGACGGCGCCCGGCCGTCGCCGCCCGCGCGGCGGCCCGCAGCCATGCCCGTCAGCAGGACGACAACCGCAGGAGGAGCCCCACCATGCCCGTGGACATCTACGCAGCCCTGGGCGCGATCGTGCGCGCCGAGGCGGTCCGCGACCGCGAGCGGCCGGTCGCCGCCGACCGGCCGGAGACCGCCCCCGAGCGGACGACGGCGCCGGACGCGGCCCCGCAGGAACCGAGGGAACTGACCGAACGCCACCACGAGTGACGCCCCGGCGGTCGCGCCCTGCCCGGTGCCGGGCGGGGCGCGCCGTACGGGGGAACCGCGGCGCGTGATGCCGCGTTTACCCCAGTGAGTGCGGCACGCGCCGCAGACGGAGGCGGGAAGATGTCCAATCGCGCGAAGGTCGCCGTCGGCGGCGTGGCTGTCGGCCTGATCCTGCTGTGGGTCCTGCCGACGTGGCTGGCCCTGCTGGTCATCGTGGGCGTCCCCGTGGCCGCCTACCTCACCCTGGACCCCTCCCAGCGGCGCAGGCTGCGCCGGGGCGGCAGGCGCCAGATCGGCAGGTGACGGTGTGCGGGGCGCGGTCGCGGCTCAGGTGACGGAGCCCGCGGCGGCGCCGGTCCTGAGGTCGGGGCCCCAGCGGTCCAGCGCGGCCTCCAGGTCGAGCGGGCGCGGGCCGCTGGGTTCCTGCTGCGTGGGCCAGTCCTCACGGGGGACGCGCCACATGACCTCGAACTCGTTCCCGTCGGGGTCCTTGGCGTACAGCGACTTCGACACGAGGTGGTCGCTGGAGCCGACCAGGGCGCCCCGCTCGGTGAGCAGTCGCGCGGTGTCGGCCAGTTCGCGGAGCGTGCCGACCTCCCAGGCCAGGTGGTACAGCCCGACGCGGCCC
Organism: Streptomyces sp. PA03-1a; assembly: GCF_033792805.1. NCBI lineage: Bacteria > Bacillati > Actinomycetota > Actinomycetes > Kitasatosporales > Streptomycetaceae > Streptomyces > Streptomyces sp. PA03-1a. Next base: position 2,468 of record NZ_JARAVO010000411.1, on the reverse strand, counting down.
TGCTCGGGGCCGGGCGCGTCCGGGCCGATGGCGAAGAGCCCGAGGTCGTGGTCGTTGAGCGTGTCCTCGGCGCTGAGGAAGGCGGCGCGGCCGGGGATCTCCACGTCGACCTCGAAGCCGAAGACGGCGGTGTAGAACTCGACGGACCGCGTGACGTCACGGATGTAGAGCACGGCGTGGTTCAGACGGCGAACAGGCATGGCCCCAGGTTACGCGGCCATCATTGAAAGTTCAATGAATGCCTTCGTTAGAATGATCGCGCGATCGACCGACCGACCGAGGGGGAGCAGGGTGAACATGACCGCGACCGTCACCGCCGTCAGCCGCGACGAGGGACACCACTTCAGCAAGCCCACCCATGACAGGATCCGGCTGCTGACCGGGCTCGGCGTGGAGGGCGACGCCCACCTCGGGGTGACGGTGCAGCACCGGTCGCGGGTGGCCCAGGACCCGACGCAGCCCAATCTGCGCCAGGTCCACCTCATCCACGGCGAGCTCCACGACGAGCTGCTCACGGCCGGCTTCGAGGTCGCCCCGGGCGAGCTCGGCGAGAACGTCACCACGCGTGGCCTCGACCTGCTGGGCCTTCCCGTCGGGACGCGGCTGCGGCTCGGCGCGGAGGCCGTCGTCGAGGTGACCGGTCTGCGCAACCCCTGCCTGCAGATCGATGGCTTCCGGCAGGGCCTGCTCAAGCAGGTCGTCGGCCGGGACGAGCACGGCGCCGTCGTCCGCAAGGGCGGGATCATGGGCGTGGTGCTGCACGGCGGAGAGGTGCGGCCCGGCGACCCGATCTCCGTCGAGCTCCCCGAGGGGCCGCACCGTCCGCTCGAGCGGGTCTGACCTCAGGACAGCGCGCAGGAGTTGACCACGTCCCCGCTCGCCGGCCGGGGCACCGTGCGGTCCGCGGGCGGTGTCCTGCCCCGCTCCACCCACGACGTCAGCGCGTCGAACGCGGCCCGGTAGCAGGGCAGGATCGGGCGCAGCCGGTCCGGATACGTGTCGTACAGGCCGTCGACGTGGTTGCCGCCCTCGATCGTGTAGTAGCGGTGCAGCGCGCCCCGGCCCGCGGAGTCGATCATGCGCGCGTAGACGTCCGAGTCGGTCGCGATCGGCAGCAGCGTGTCCAGGGTGCCGTGCAGGGTGATCATCGGCTTGCCGATGCGCCCGGTGAGCGACACCCGGCCGACGGCCCGGTGCACGGCGGCCGGGCGCGCCGCGTAGTCGTAGTCGGCGTCCGAGGCGCAGGGCGCCAGGATCTCCGGCACGCTCGCACCCGCGCTCGCGCCCGGGCAGGCGGGGTCGTAGGAGGGGTCGAACTCGGCGCGGTACACCTTCTGGGTCAGGCCCCAGTAGGCCTGCTGGTGGTAGGCCCACAGGAACTGCGAGCCGGGCGCGAACCCGGCCGCCAGCAGGTCTGCATCGGTGGCCCGGCCCTGGGCGCGGGCCACCGTGACCGGGAGCGAGGTCAGCAGGTTGGGGCCGTCCGCCGTCCAGAGCGTGCCCTCCCAGTCCACGCCGCCGTCGTAGAGCGCCGGGTGGTGCTCCAGCTGCCAGCGGGTGAGGTAGCCACCGTTGGAGATGCCGGTCATGTACGTACGGTGCGGCGCGCGGCCGTAGCGGGAGGCCACCGCCGCCTTCGCGGCCACCGTGAGCTGGGTCGTGCGCCGGTTCCACTCGGCCATCGCGTCACCCGGGCGGCGGCCGTCGGTGTAGAAGTCCGGCCCGCTGTTGCCCTTGTCGGTGGAGGCGAAGGCGTAGCCCTGGGCGATCGCCCAGTCGGAGATCAGGACGTCGAGCGAGTACTGCTTGCGGGTGCCGGGCGCGCCGGTGACGATCAGGCCGCCGTTCCAGCGGTCCGGCAGCCGCAGCACGAACTGGGCGTCGTGCTGCCAGCCGTGCGTGATGTTGAAGCCCGAGGTGTCGGCGAAGTAGCCGTCGACCTGTACGCCCGGCACGCCGGACGGGCGGGTGGTGCCGGCCGCCGCCAGGCCCGCCTGGTCGGCGGTGTCGGTGTACGCGGTGCCCGCCAGCGCGGTGGTCGTCATGTCGGGCAGGCAGGCCTTCTGCTGGTGCTCGGCGCCGGGCACGGTGACCCGGGCCAGCCGGGCGCAGTGCCCTGCCGTACCCGCGGCCGCCTCCGCACCGGCGGGGACCGCGGCGGCGCCGAGCGCGAGCACGGCGGCGAGCAGGGGGACGCCTCTCCAGGGGCGCATGGGGAGCCTCCATTTGCACGTCGGGGATGGCTGCCGCCACATCGTGGCCGCCCGCACCCGGCGCGACCATGGGGTCGTCCCACGCCCGTACCGCCCGGCTCATGGGGCCGCGTGACATGCGTCACCGCCCGGGACGACGCTGCGCAGTACCCTTGGCCCATGCTCTTGCTCGTGCGCCGCCGTCATGTGGACTTCGTCCGCGTCACGAGCATGTCCTGTCGCCGCAGCGGCTGACCCCACCCCGCCCCTTTCCTC
>NZ_JARAVO010000410.1:0-4011 GCF_033792805.1 Streptomyces sp. PA03-1a | reverse complement strand
CGATTGCCCGGCGCGGTCAGTGCGGGCCTGCGCTCTGTTGGGGTGGGGTCGGGGCCGCGCCGGCGCACTCCCCCAGCCTTCGGCCGGGGGGACCCCCACAGCGCTCGCGGTTTACGTCCACATCGTTCGGCACCCGGGTCCGCCGCTCGTCTCCCCCCGGCCTTCGGCCGGGGGAACCCCCCATGGGCGCACCCCGCCACACCCCCTCCCGTTGTGGGGGCGCATGACGGCCGGTGGGGGGGGTGAGTAAGGCACCTGCGGCAACCCCGGACCGCCTCCTAACCCACCACCGGCCGTTAGTCGCCCCAACCGGCAGGAGGGGGTGTGGCGGGGTGCCCCCGCAGGCGACGAGCGGAGCACGCGGCGCCCAATGACGTAGACCAGCGCCGCGAGCGCGGAGGTGGGGGTCCCCGGCCGAAGGCTGGGGGCGTACCCCGGCGCAGCACCGACCCACAACGCACGCAGCGCCAGGCGGTCACTGACCACGCCGGGCAAGGGGCGGGCGGGGGGACGCCCGCCGCAGGCGCAAACGAGCCGCACACGACAACGGGCCGCGAGGGGCCCCCCGCATCCGCTACGCGGATACGCGGGAGACCGCGTCCGCCACCGACAACTCCTCGCGCTCCCCGGTGCGGCGGTCCTTGACCTCGACGACCCCGTCCCCCGCGCCGCGCCCCACGACGAGGATCGTCGGCACCCCGAGCAGCTCCGCGTCGGTGAACTTCACGCCCGGCGAGACGCCCGCGCGGTCGTCGACGATGACCCTGACCCCGGCCGCGTGCAGCTTCTCCGCGACCTCGAGGGCCAGTTCCGTCTGCAGCGCCTTGCCCGCCGCCACGATGTGGACGTCCGCCGGGGCGACCTCGCGCGGCCAGCACAGGCCCTGCCCGTCGGCGGTCTGCTCGGCGAGCGCGGCGACGGCGCGGGAGACGCCGATGCCGTAGGAGCCCATGGTGACCCGGACCGGCTTGCCGTTCTGGCCCAGGACGTCGAGCTCGAAGGCGTCGGCGTACTTGCGGCCGAGCTGGAAGATGTGGCCGATCTCGATGGCCCGGTCCAGCTTGAGGCCGGCGCCGCAGCGCGGGCAGGGGTCGCCGGGCTCGACGGTGACGACGTCCAGGTACTCGTCGACCTCGAAGTCGCGGCCGCAAACGACGTTGCGGGCGTGCGTGTCGGGCTTGTTGGCGCCGGTGACCCAGGCGGTGCCGGGGGCGACGCGGGGGTCGGCGAGGTAGCGGACGCCGGTGAGGCCCTGCGGGCCGACGTAGCCGCGGACGAGGTCGGGGCGGCCGGTGAAGTCCTCGGCGGTGACGAGTTCGACCTCGGCGGGGGCGAGGTGCTCGGCGAGCTTGCCGAGGTCGACCTCGCGGTCGCCGGGGACGCCGACGGCGACGATCTCGCCGTCGACCTTGACCAGCAGGTTCTTCAGGGTCGCCGAGGCCGGCACCCCCAGGTGCGCCGCGAGGGTCTCGATGGTGGGGGTGTCGGGGGTGTCCACCTCCTCGACGGCCGGGTGGTCCGCACCCTCGACCGGGGGCACCACGGTGGTGACGGCCTCGGTGTTGGCCGCGTAGTCGCACGCGGGGCAGTCCACGAAGGTGTCCTCACCGGCCGCGGCGGGGGCGAGGAACTCCTCGGAGGCCGAGCCCCCCATCGCGCCGGAGACGGCCGAGACGATGCGGAAGTCGAAGCCGAGCCGCGAGAAGATCTTGATGTAGGCCTCGCGGTGCAGCCGGTAGGCCTCGGCCAGGCCCTCGTCGGTGGTGTCGAAGGAGTAGGAGTCCTTCATCTGGAACTCGCGGCCGCGCAGCACGCCGGACCGGGGCCGGGCCTCGTCGCGGTACTTGGTCTGGATCTGGTAGAGGATCACCGGCAGGTCCTTGTAGGACGCGCACTGGTCCTTGACGACCTGGGTGAAGATCTCCTCGTGCGTGGGCCCGAGCACGTACTCCGCGCCCTTGCGGTCGCGGAGCTGGAAGAGCAGGTCGCCGTATTCTCCGGCGCGCCCGGTGAGCTCGTAGTTCTCCCGCGGGAGCAGCGCGGGCAGCAGGACCTCCTGGCCGCCGATGGCGTCCATCTCCTCGCGGACGACGCGTGCGACGTTCTCCAGCACCCGCTTGCCGAGCGGCAGCCAGGTCCACACCCCCGCCGATGAGCGGCGGACGTATCCGGCCCGGACCAGCAGCTTGTGGCTCGCGGTCTCGGCGTCGGCCGGGTCGTCGCGCAGCGTCTTGAGCATCAGCCGGGACATGCGCAGGACCATGGGGGCTCTCCAGGGGGTTTCGTACCGTTGCGCCGAGGATATCGAGCCGTGGTGCGCTCCCGGAAACGCGTTATCGCACGAGCGGCAGGCGGGCGCCCATGACGGCGTACGGGCTGGCCGCGCTGGGGAAGTGCACGGGCCGGGCCAGATCGGTGTAGCCGAGGGCGCGGTAGAGCCGCCGGGCCCGGCTCTCGGTGTCGATGGCGGACAGGATGCTGCGGGGCTCGTCGGCGCCGTCGGTGATGGTGGTGATGAGGGCGCGCCCGATGCCGCGGCCCTGGAAGCCGGGGTGGACGTGCAGCTCGGTGATGGTGAAGGAGTCGTCGAGCCACTCGTCGGTGCCGGTGCGCCGCAGGTAGGGCTCGACGACCGTGGACCACCAGTGGATCCGGCTGTTGGGCATGCCGTACACGAAGCCGGTGAGCCGTCCGTCGGGGGTGAGCGCGCCGAGCGCGCGGACGCCGGGGAAGCACAGGTGCCGCAGCACGATCTGCCGGCGGATGGCGACCTCCTCCGCGCCCAGCCCGAAGGCGACCGCCTGGACGGCCAGTGCCTCGTCCACCCGTGCCGCCAGGTCGATCGGCTCGACCGCCACGTCCTCCATGGGCGGCGACACTACTAGAACAGGACGCTCATGAAGGCGCCGACCTCGGTGAAGCCCACCCGGCGGTACGCGGCCCGGGCGGGCGCGTTGAAGTCGTTGACGTAGAGACTGGCCACGGGGGCCACGTCGCGCAGCGCGTAGTGCAGGACGGCGGCCATGCCGGTCTCGGACAGGCGGCGGCCGCGGTACTCGGGGGCGACCCAGACGCCCTGGATCTGGCAGGCGTGCCGGGTGACGGCGCCGATCTCCGCCTTGAAGACGACCCTGCCGTCCTCGATGCGGGCGAACGCGCGGCCGGCGCCGACGAGTTCGGCGACGCGGGCCTGGTAGAGCAGTCCGCCGTCGCCGGCGAGCGGGGAGACGCCGACCTCCTCGGTGAACATGGCGACGCAGGCCGGCATGATCACGTCCATCTCGTCGCGCCGGACCCGCCGCACGTACGGGTCGGGCTCGACCTGCGCGGGCAGCGCGCGGGTGACCATCAGCGGCTGGTGGGAGCGGACCTCGCGGGCCGGGCCCCAGCTGGGTTCGAGCAGCGACCACAGCGCGGAGGTGGGGGCGGTGGGGCCGACGATGGAGGAGCAGCGGCGTCCGGCGCGCAGCGCCCGCTCGGCGAAGGCGCGCACGGCCTCGGGGCCGGCGCAGATCGGGACGAGGTTGGCGCCGGCGTAGCAGAGCGCCTCGACGCGGCCTCCGGAGTACCAGCCCCACATCTCGCCGCCGAGGCGCCAGGGGTCGAGTCCGGCGACGGCGACCCGGGAGGCGACGAACGCGTTGGACACCGGATCACGGTCGAGCACCGCGAGGGCGGCGTCGAGTTCGCCTGGCTCCATGACCTTGGTCGTCGTGGTCGTCAACACGTGGGGCGCCTCACCGTACGGGCCGCAGCGGTCGGGGGAAGTCCCCGAACCTTACCTCGGGAACGTGTGTTCCGCCCGTGCCCGCCCGTATCCCGGACCGCGGGGGCCCGGGACGCGGGAGGGGATGGTGGGTCAGCTGACGGAGACGGAGGGCTCGCCGGAGGCGATGCCGTCGGCCTCCATCTGCTCGGCGAGCTTCATGGCCTCCTCGATGAGGGTCTCCACGATCTTCGACTCCGGCACGGTCTTGATGACCTCGCCCTTGACGAAGATCTGCCCCTTGC
>NZ_JARAVO010000040.1:0-48697 GCF_033792805.1 Streptomyces sp. PA03-1a | reverse complement strand
AGATGTTTAAAGGGGTTTCGTGGGGTCGGAGATGTTTATAAGGGCAAGGCCCGTGAACCGGCCCGTAAACCGTTTTGGCGATCCCCCCTCGCATCCCATATCCTGCTGACGCGTCCCGACGGCCGAAGATTCGCCCGGCGGGCCACCCAGCCCTCATCGTCTAGTGGCCCAGGACGCCGCCCTTTCAAGGCGGTAGCACGGGTTCGAATCCCGTTGGGGGCACATACGTCGTCTGCGTCGTCCCGCAGACCATGCGCGTTGGCAGTGCGGCCGGTTCACCGGCGGCGCTGCCTTCCGTGTTTTCCGGGCCGGAACCGGCGCCTCCCCCTCACAGGCCCGCAGGTCACGCGTGCGTGGCACCGCCCGGGGTCTGATACGCTGGTCCAGCGAGATCGGCCCGCCAGTGCGTGTCCGACCGGTCACCGAGAATCACCGACCGGGAGACGTCCACCAACGATCCGTTCCTCGCACAGCGCGGCGGAATCCCGTTGGGAGCACGCACAAACGTGTGGGAGACTGTCTCTCGCGCAGAGCGCAACGCAAGGTCCTGTGGAGCAGTTTGGAGTGCTCGCCACCCTGTCAAGGTGGAGGCCGCGGGTTCAAATCCCGTCAGGACCGCGCTGGCTGGGTAGCTCAGTTGGTACGAGCGATCGCCTGAAAAGCGATAGGTCGCCGGTTCGACCCCGGCCCCAGCCACCAGCAACCCCCGTCGAGTTCCTCGGCGGGGGTTTCGTGTTCCCGGCGGCCGGCCCTCCCGGCGGGCCCCGCAACCGACCCCACGCGCGGGGGAGTCACGCCGGCCGTGTCGGTGCCGTCGCGAACACCACCCGCACCACCGTCGCCCACCGGGCCGCCGGGCCGGTCCTCCGGGGCGGGGATCGCCGGGGGTAATGCGTTCGCCCGGGGGGCGCGGCGGATGCGATGCTGGAACGCGTATGTCTACGCAGCCCCCCTCCCCCGCATTCGGCGAGCTCGGCGCACGGCTGGCCGAGCTCACCCTGCGCGACGCGCAGCGCCTCGGCCGTCGCCTGGACGGCGCACGCCGCATCCGCAAGCCCGAGGCCCGCTCGGCCGTGCTGACCGAGATCGGGGCGGAGATCGACAAGGCCGCGCTGAAGGCCGACGCGCGGCGCACCGCCATACCCGCGATCAGCTACCCCGAGCAGCTGCCGGTCAGCCAGAAGAAGGACGACATCCTCGAGGCGATCCGCGACCACCAGGTCGTGATCGTGGCGGGCGAGACCGGCTCCGGCAAGACGACGCAGATCCCCAAGATCTGCCTGGAGCTGGGCCGCGGCGTCCGCGGCCTGATCGGTCACACGCAGCCCCGCCGCATCGCCGCCCGCACGGTCGCCGAGCGTGTGGCGGAGGAGCTGCGCACCCCGCTGGGCGGGGCGGTCGGCTGGAAGGTCCGGTTCACCGACCAGGTCGGCGACGGCACGCTGGTCAAGCTGATGACGGACGGCATCATGCTGGCCGAGATCCAGACGGACCGGGATCTCCTCCAGTACGACACGATCATCATCGACGAGGCCCATGAGCGCAGCCTCAACATCGACTTCATCCTGGGCTACCTCGCCCAGCTGCTGCCCCGCCGGCCCGACCTCAAGGTCGTGATCACCTCCGCGACGATCGACCCCGAGCGCTTCTCCCGGCACTTCGGCGACGCGCCGATCGTCGAGGTCAGCGGGCGTACGTATCCCGTCGAGGTGCGCTACCGGCCGCTGCTGGCCGAAGGGGGCGGCGAAGCCGACGAGGCCGACCGCGACCAGATCACCGCGATCTGCGACGCGGTCGACGAGCTCCAGGCCGAGGGCCCGGGCGACATCCTGGTCTTCCTCTCCGGCGAGCGCGAGATCCGCGACACCGCCGACGCCCTGAACAAGAGGCAGCTGCGCCTCACCGAGGTCCTGCCGCTGTACGCGCGGCTGTCCTCCGCCGAGCAGCACAGGGTGTTCCAGCGCGGCACGGGCCGCCGCATCGTGCTGGCCACCAACGTCGCGGAGACCTCGCTCACCGTCCCCGGCATCCGGTACGTGATCGACACGGGCATGGCCCGCATCTCCCGCTACAGCCACCGCACCAAGGTGCAGCGGCTGCCGATCGAGCCGATCAGCCAGGCCAGCGCCAACCAGCGCAAGGGCCGCTGCGGCCGCCTCGCGGACGGCATCTGCGTCCGGCTGTACTCCGAGGACGACTTCCTGTCCCGCCCGGAGTTCACCGACGCCGAGATCCTCCGCACCAACCTGGCCTCCGTCATCCTGCAGATGACCGCCGCGGGCCTGGGCGACATCGCCCGCTTCCCCTTCATCGACCCGCCGGACGCCCGGAACATCAAGGACGGCGTCCAGCTGCTCCAGGAACTGGGCGCGCTGGACGGCCAGAAGCTCACCCAGACCGGCCGCAAGCTCTCCCAGCTGCCGGTGGACCCGCGGCTGGCCCGCATGGTGCTGGAGGCGGAACGCAACGGCGTGGTCCGCGAGGTCATGGTGATCGCGGCCGCCCTGTCGATCCAGGACCCGCGCGAACGCCCCCAGGACAAGCAGCAGCAGGCCGACGAGAAGCACCGCCGCTTCGCCGACGAGACCAGCGACTTCATGGCGCTGCTCAACCTGTGGCGGTACGTGCGCGAGCAGCAGAAGGCGCTGTCCTCCTCCGCCTTCCGCCGGATGTGCCGCACGGAGTTCCTCAACTACCTGCGCATCCGCGAGTGGCAGGACATCTACAGCCAGCTGCGCACAGTCGCCAAGACGATGGGCATCCACCTCGCCGAGGGCGACCACGAGGTCAACCTCCAGCACGTGCACCAGTCGCTGCTGGCGGGCCTGCTGTCGCACGTCGGCCTGAAGGACACCGACAGCAAGAACGAGTACCTGGGCGCCCGCAGCGCCAAGTTCGCGGTCTTCCCCGGCTCCTCGCTCTTCAAGAAGCCGCCGCGGTGGATCATGTCGGCCGAACTGGTGGAGACCTCGCGGCTGTGGGCGCGGGTCAACGCCCGCATCGAGCCGGAGTGGATCGAGCCGCTCGCCCAGCACCTGGTGAAACGGTCCTACAGCGAACCGCACTGGGAGAAGGACCAGGCCGCGGTCATGGCCTTCGAGAAGGTGACGCTGTACGGCGTGCCGGTCGTGGCCGACCGCAAGGTCAACTACGGCAAGATCGACCCGGAGACCAGCCGGGAGCTGTTCATCCGCAACGCGCTGGTCGAGGGTGACTGGCGCACCCACCACCAGTTCTTCCACGACAACCGCAAACTGCTCGCGGAGGTCGAGGAGCTGGAGCACCGGGCGCGGCGCCGCGACATCCTCGTGGACGACGAGACGCTCTTCGACTTCTACGACCGCGTGGTGCCGGAACACGTCGTCTCCGGCGCGCACTTCGACTCGTGGTGGAAGCAACAGCGCAAGGAGCAGCCGGAGCTGCTCAACTTCGAGCACTCCATGCTGATCAACGAGAACGCCGAGGCCGTCACCAAGGACGACTACCCCGACTCCTGGCGCCAGGGGAAGCTCAAGTTCCGTGTGACGTACCAATTCGAGCCGGGCGCGGACGCGGACGGCGTGACGGTCCACGTCCCGCTGCAGGTGCTCAACCAGGTCACCCCGGACGGCTTCGACTGGCAGATCCCGGGCCTGCGCGAGGAGGTCGTCACCGAGCTGATCCGCTCGCTGCCCAAGGCGATCCGCCGCCACTACGTGCCGGCGCCGAACTACGCGAAGGCCTTCCTGGACCGCGTCGTCCCCGTGCAGGACCCTCTTCCCGAGACCCTCGCGCGGGAGCTGCAGCGGATGGTGGGCGTGCCCGTCACCGCCGAGGACTTCGACCTCGCCAAGGTCCCGGACCATCTGAAGATCACCTTCCGGGTGACCGACGAGCGCCGCCGCAAGCTGGCCGAGGACAAGGACCTGGAGGCGCTCAAGCTGCAGTTGCGGCCGAAGACCAAGGCCGCGATCAGCAAGGCCTTCGACGCCGCGGGCTCCATCGGCATCGAGCGGCGCACGGGCCTGAAGCAGTGGACGGTAGGCGCCCTGCCGCGCACCTTCGAGACGCGGCGGTCCGGGCAGCCGGTCAAGGCGTACCCGGCGCTGGTCGACGAGGGCGAGAGCGTGGGCGTACAGCTCTTCGACACCGAGGCCGAGCAGGCCGCGGCGATGTGGCGCGGCACCCGCCGGCTGATCCTGCTGAACGTGCCCACGAACCCGGCGAAGTTCGCCGCGGACCGGCTGTCCAACCAGGACAAGCTCGCGCTGTCGCGCAGCCCGCACGGCTCGGTGACCGCCCTGTTCGACGACTGCGTCACCGCGGCCGCCGACCGGCTCATGGCCGAGCACGGCGGCCCGGCCTGGGACGAGGAGTCGTTCCGGAAGCTGTACGACTCGGTGCGGGCCGACCTCGTCGAGCTGACCGTCAGGACGGTCGCCCAGGTGCGCCAGGTGCTGGCCGCCTGGCAGGCCTGTGAGCGCCGCCTGAAGGCCGCCCAGAGCCTCGCCCTGGTGGCCAACCTCGCGGACGTCAAGGAACAGCTGGGAGCCCTCGTGGGGCCCGGTTTCGTGACCGCCACGGGGGTGCGCCGGCTGCCGGACCTGCTCCGCTACCTGGTGGCCGTCGACCGGCGGCTGCAGCAGATGCCCACGGGCGTCCAGCGCGACACCACGCGCATGGAGAAGGTCCGCGAGATCCAGACCGAGTACGCCGAGCTGCTGGCCGCCCAGCCGGCCGGGCGCCCGGTCCCCGAACGGGTGCGCGACATCCGGTGGATGATCGAGGAACTGCGGGTCAGCTACTTCGCGCACGCCCTCGGGACGGCGTTCCCCGTCTCGGACAAACGCATCTTCAAGGCCCTCGACGAAGCCTGGGGCTGATCGGGTTCGCAATCACCCTCTGACCTGCTGTACAGTCTTCCTCGCGGCCAGGGAACGACGGCCGCGAAACCTGGTCCTGTGGAGCAGTTTGGAGTGCTCGCCACCCTGTCAAGGTGGAGGCCGCGGGTTCAAATCCCGTCAGGACCGCAGTGAAAGCAAGGCCCGCGTCCAGCGAAGGACGCGCGGGCCTTCTTGCTGTGCGCGGGCCTTCTTGCTGTGCGCGGGCCTTCTTGCTGTGCGCGGGCCTTCTTGCTGTGCGCGGGCCTTCTTGCTGTGCGCGGGCCTTCTTGCTGTGCGCGGGACGGACGGCGTGGCCGGGACGCGGTTGCGGAGGGTGCGGGTCCCCTGGTTCCGGCCGTTCCCGCGTGGTACGCCTGGCACATGAGCGCGACGCCGAGGGACCCGGGCCCGCCGCCCCGGGACGTGACGCGGGCGCTGCTGCGCGCGCACCTGGCGGCCGCAGCGGGGGGCGGACGGCGGCACCTGACCCGGCACTGCCCGGTGTGCCACCGGCTGATGCGGCTGACGTTGCGGCGCACCGCCGTCCCACTACCGCACGAGTCCGGAGGGGAACAAGACTCCGGCATGTGACGGGAGTCACGTGAAGAGTTCCGGCTCTGAGGGAACTTGGGGGCTCCTGTGGGACCGTCAATTTAATATGTGCAATTGCACTCATGACAGAGGGCCCAGTCCTCACAAGACGGACACACCACACGCACAAAAAAGATCGCACCGGAGCCGGCGGACTCCGGTGCGATCGACGTTTCCTACGGGCGTCCCTGATGGGGGCAGGGACCCTTCGGAGCGGGCGTTGCGGCGGGTTGGGGGCCCCGCGTGGACGCCCGTTTGTTCAGGTCAGGCCTCGCTGCGCTGCTGCGGAATGCCCGCGAGCAGTGCACGGACCTCCGCCTCGCGGTAGCGGCGGTGCCCGCCGAGCGTGCGGATGGACGTGAGCTTGCCAGCCTTGGCCCAGCGCGTGACCGTCTTCGGGTCCACGCGGAACATCGTGGCAACCTCAGCGGGGGTCAGCAGCGGCTCGGCATCAGGGGTGCGAGCGGTCATGAGCGGCCTCCTCGAGAGAACCGAACCAACACGGTTCTTTCCTCTAAATTCTGCACCTTGACCCGCGTTGCCCGAAATGGCGGACGCGGGCCGAGTCGGTAATAGGACGAACGGCTTGTCCTTGGCACTACAACTACACCATCTGTCCAGCCGTGTCGGCCAAACCGATGGATTTGCCCTCTGAGGTGTCTAAGCTCGACGGAAGCCGATGGACCGGGCCATAACGGACAGTCACGCTTGAGTGACGATCAGTCACAGCCAACCCACGAGCCACAGCCCCACCTCAAGGGGATGCAATCCCGGACATTCCACCCAGAGCGAGTGGAAAGAGGTCCTTCCGGACCCGATGTCCCATATTGTCATGGGGGGTGGGGATGAGGGCAAGACCCCTAAACGTGCTTTAGGTCACGCTTAGGCCAAAGGTACCGGTCGGCCGGACTCAGGACCAAAGTCCCTCCCCCACGACCGGCTCCCGACGGACCCTCAACTCGCGTACAGCAGTTCCCTGACGGCCCGCCAACGGTCGCTGAGCCGCTCGTAAGCCTCCCCGGCCCGGGTGCTGTCCCCGTCCCGCAGCGCGGCCAGCGCCTCCGCCACGTCGGCGGCGGACCGGTCCCCCGCGAGGGAGTCCGGGGCGATGGCGTGGACGAGCCCGCCGTAGTCGAGTTCGACCAAGGAGCGCGGGTGGAACTCCTCCAGCCAACGCCCTACATCTACCAGGCCGTCGATCAGGGGTCCCTCTTCGAGTGAATCCTTGAGCACCCGCAGCGCCCGGGCCGTCCGCCGGCGGGCCTGCACCATGGGGGTCCGGTAACGCATCACCGGCTGCTTGGACTCGCCCGCGCCCGCGGGTTCGTACTCACGCTCGGAATCGTCGAACAGCACAAACCAGCGCACCGGGACGTGCCACGTGGCCCCGCGGATCCAGGGCCGCGCATCGGCGTTCTCGGGCTTCTCCGCCCGCCACGCCGTGAAGTCGGCCTCCGCCTGCTCGCGCACGACCGGCGGCAGCACGGCGTCCACCACGGGGGCGGGGAACTCCTCGACCAGTTCGGACAGGGCCAGCCAGCCGCGCAACCGGGTGCGCCAGGGGCAGACGTGGGTCACGCCGTCCACGACGGCGACGAAGGCGTCCCCGCTCTCGCGCACCGGGACGGCGACGGGCGGCACGGACAGCAGACCGGCCAGCGACTGGCGCAGTTCGTCCTGTGCGGACCGCTGAGCGCCCTGGGAGGCATACCGGTACCAGTAGCCGCGATCGGGCTCCGGGAAGGCCGCCAGCGGCTCGTACACCCGCAGATACGCCGCGTACGGGACCAGCACCGATGACAAGCCCACACCCGCTCCCTCGTGACGGCTTCCGCCCTGGCATCGTCCCACGTCGCTTCCGGCACGGGGAGTGATCCACGACACTGGGAGGATGTTCACGGCCGGGTGGTTCTAGTCTTCTGCCAACCGGCCCTCCCCCACCCACCCGGAGGGCGACCTCTGGACATTCGGGAGTCACCACAGTGACCGACGTACGTCAGACACCCGGCATCGTCACCACGCTGTTCCGATCGGAGCAGGGCGGTCACGAGCAGGTCGTCTTGTGCCAGGACCGCGCCAGCGGCCTCAAGGCCGTCATCGCGATCCACTCCACCGCCCTGGGCCCGGCCCTCGGCGGCACCCGCTTCCACGCGTACTCCTCCGACGAGGCGGCGGTCGAGGACGCGCTCAACCTCGCCCGCGGCATGTCGTACAAGAACGCGCTCGCCGGCCTCGACCTCGGCGGCGGCAAGGCCGTCATCATCGGCGACCCGGACATGGACAAGTCCGAGGAGCTGCTGCTGGCCTACGGCCGCTTCGTGGCCTCGCTCGGCGGCCGCTACGTCACGGCCTGCGACGTCGGCACCTACGTGGCCGACATGGACGTGGTCTCCCGCACCGCCCCGCAGTGGACCACCGGCCGTTCGCCCGAGAACGGCGGCGCCGGCGACTCCTCCGTCCTGACCGCCTGGGGCGTCTTCCAGGGCATGCGCGCCTCCGCCCAGGCCAAGTGGGGCGACCCCACGCTGCGCGGCCGCAGGGTCGGCGTGGCCGGTGTCGGCAAGGTCGGCCACCACCTGGTGGAGCACCTACTCAAGGACGGCGCCGAGGTCGTGATCACCGATGTTCGCGGCGAGGCCGTCGACCGGATCACCTCCCGTCACCCTCAGGTAACCGCCGTCTCCGACGCTGACGTCCTGGTCCGGACACCGCTGGACGTGTACGCCCCCTGCGCGCTCGGCGGCGCCCTCGACGACGACTCGGTGCCGGCCCTCACCGCCTCGATCGTCTGCGGCGCGGCCAACAACCAACTCGCCCACCCCGGCGTCGAGAAGGACCTGGCCGACCGCGGGATCCTCTACGCGCCGGACTACGTCGTGAACGCGGGCGGCGTGATCCAGGTCGCGGACGAGCTGCACGGCTTCGACTTCGAGCGGGCCCGCGCCAAGGCGACGAAGATCTTCGACACCACGCTCGCGATCTTCGAGCGCGCCGCGGCCGACGGCATCCCGCCGGCCGCCGCCGCCGACCGCCTGGCCGAGCAGCGCATGGCCGAGCGCACCCCGGCGGAGAGCTGGCTGCGCCCGTGAGCCATGGGGCCGCGGCGGTGCCGCGGCCCCTCCGGCACGCCCCCGTCCGCCCGTGGACGGGGGCGTGTCGTCCATCACAAAGCGGACACCCGCGGGGTGCCGCCGACGTACGGTGTCCGCGCGTCCTCACGAGTCGGGGCGGCTCCCTGCGGGCCTCCGTGACGAGGGCCGCAGGCTGGACATCCGACCGTTACCACGCCCCGGCAGCCAGACCGCGGCGGAAGAAGGTAAAATCGCGATTGACCAGCCAGGACGGGGCCATCGCGGGCCCCTGCTCCGACGCGCGTCGTGCGGGCGACGTACCGTGCGGCCTCGGAAGCAGGTACCGTTGAAGTCCTACGGACCGGGACTCTCATGTGAGGGCCCGTTCCACATCGTGAACGCGTGTCAAGACTCGGGGCCGTCGAGCCCCACCGTTGAGGGGGTCGAGCCAATGGGGCGCGGCCGGGCCAAGGCCAAGCAGACGAAGGTCGCCCGCCAGCTGAAGTACAACAGCGGCGGAACGGACCTTTCACGTCTGGCCGAAGAGCTGGGCGCATCGTCGACACTGCCGGTCAATCCGGAGGTACAGGAAGACGACGATGACGACGAGCTGGAAGACGACCCGTACGCACGGTACGCGGATCTCTACGGCGACGACGAGGACGACGACGAGGACGACGAGTCCCAGTCCTCCTCACAACGCCGTCGTGCTTGACGCAACACATTCCGTTCCAGCTTGACCACTGACCCGGTCCGGGCGCCGCCCGGACCGGGCTTCGTGCTGCCCCGCGCCGGTCAGCCCGCGTAGTCCCCGGTGAGCTCGACGGCCTCGGCGTGCTCGCCGCGCTCCACGACCTCGCCGGCCACCCAGGCGTCCAGGCCCCGGTCGGCCAGCGTGGTCAGCGCCGCGTCCACCGAGCCCTCGGGCACCACGGCGACCATGCCGACGCCCATGTTCAAGGTCTTCTCCAGCTCCAGCCGCTCCACGCCGCCGAGCTCGCCGACCGTGCCGAACACCGCGCCGGGCGTCCACGTCGAGCGGTCCACCGTGGCGTGCAGGTGGTCCGGGACGACCCGGGCCAGGTTGCTGGCCAGCCCGCCGCCGGTGACGTGCGAGAAGCCGTGCACCTCGGTGGTACGGGTCAGCGCCAGGCAGTCCAGCGAGTAGATCCGGGTCGGCTCCAGCAGCTCCTCGCCGAGGGTCCGGCCGAACTCCGGGACCTCCCGGTCCAGCGCCCAGCCGGCCCGCTCGAACAGCACGTGCCGGACGAGCGAGTACCCGTTGGAGTGAAGACCGGAGGACGCCATGGCGATCACGACGTCACCCTTACGGATGCGATCCGCGCCCAGCAGCCGGTCGGCCTCGACCACGCCCGTACCGGCGCCGGCGACGTCGAACTCGTCCTCGCCCAGCAGGCCCGGGTGCTCGGCCGTCTCGCCGCCGACCAGGGCGCAGCCGGCGAGCACGCAGCCCTCGGCGATGCCCTTGACGATGGCCGCGACGCGGTCCGGGAAGACCTTGCCGACGCAGATGTAGTCGGTCATGAAGAGCGGCTCGGCACCGCACACGACCAGGTCGTCGACGACCATGCCGACCAGGTCGTGGCCGATGGTGTCGTAGACGCCCATGCGGCGGGCGATGTCGACCTTGGTGCCCACGCCGTCGGTGGCGGAGGCCAGCAGGGGCCGCTCGTAACGCTTGAGCGCGGAGGCGTCGAAGAGCCCGGCGAAGCCGCCGAGACCGCCCACGACCTCCGGGCGGGTGGCCTTCTTCACCCATTCCTTCATCAGCTCGACCGCGCGGTCGCCCGCCTCGATGTCGACTCCCGCCGCGGCGTAGCTGGCACCGGTGTTCTCGGACATGGCTGTGTTGTGTCCTTGCGTCGAATGCTTACGGGCGACGGAGCGCGTCGGCGGCGTCGGGGCCGCCGGCCAGCTCGGTCTCCAGAAGGTGCTTGCCGAGCAGCTCGGGGTCCGGCAGCTCCATCGGGTACTCGCCGTCGAAGCAGGCCCGGCAGAGGTTGGGCTTGGCGATCGTGGTCGCCTCGACCATCGCGTCCAGCGAGATGTACGACAGCGAGTCAGCGTCCAGGGACTTGCAGATCTCGTCGACCGACAGGCCGTTGGCGATCAGCTCGGCGCGGGTGGCGAAGTCGATGCCGAAGAAGCACGGCCACTTGATCGGCGGCGAGGAGATCCGGATGTGGACCTCGGCGGCGCCGGCCTCGCGGAGCATCCGGACCAGCGCGCGCTGGGTGTTGCCGCGGACGATCGAGTCGTCCACGACCACCAGGCGCTTGCCCCGGATGACCTCCTTGAGCGGGTTGAGCTTCAGGCGGATGCCCAGCTGCCGGATGGTCTGCGAGGGCTGGATGAAGGTCCGGCCCACGTACGAGTTCTTCACCAGGCCCGAGCCGTACGGGATGCCGCTCGCCTCGGCATAGCCGACCGCGGCCGGCGTGCCGGACTCCGGGGTCGGTATCACCAGATCGGCCTCGACGGGGGCCTCCTTGGCCAGCCGGCGGCCCATCTCGACCCGGGAGAGGTAGACGTTGCGGCCCGCGATGTCGGTGTCGGGGCGGGCGAGGTACACGTACTCGAAGACGCAGCCCTTGGGGCGGGCGTCGGCGAAGCGGGAGGCGCGCAGCCCGTTCTCGTCGACGGCGATCAGCTCGCCGGGCTCGATCTCGCGGATGAAGCTCGCGCCCACGATGTCCAGCGCGGCGGTCTCCGAGGCGACGACCCAGCCGCGCTCCAGGCGGCCCAGCACCAGCGGGCGGATGCCCTGCGGGTCACGGGCGGCGTAGAGCGTGTGCTCGTCCATGAAGACCAGGCTGAAGGCGCCCTTGACCTCGGGCAGCACCTGACGGGCGGCGTCCTCGACGGACAGCGGCTTGCCGTCCTCGTCCACCTGCCCGGCGAGCAGCGCCGTGACCAGGTCGGTGTCGTTGGTCGCGGCGACCCTGGTGGCCCGGCCGTTGCCCTGGGGCAGCGCGGCGACCATCTCGGCCAGCTCGACGGTGTTGACCAGGTTCCCGTTGTGGCCGAGGGCGATGGAGCCGTTGGCGGTGGCGCGGAAGGTGGGCTGGGCGTTCTCCCAGACCGAGGCGCCGGTGGTCGAGTAACGGGCATGCCCGACCGCGATGTGGCCCTGCAAGGAGCCGAGGGAGGTCTCGTCGAAGACCTGGGACACCAGGCCCATGTCCTTGAAGACCAGGATTTGGGAGCCGTTGCTCACTGCGATGCCCGCGGACTCCTGTCCGCGGTGCTGCAGGGCGTACAGCCCGAAATAGGTGAGTTTGGCGACCTCTTCGCCGGGGGCCCAGACACCGAAGACGCCGCAAGCGTCCTGGGGGCCCTTCTCGCCGGGGAGCAGGTCGTGGTTGAGTCGTCCGTCACCACGTGGCACGGCACCGAGTCTAGGGCAGGTTCCGGTGTCGTCCGAACGAGGGAACGCGACAAAAGTGCGTTCTATGCGCGTAAACCCATGGGGCACTTGGCCGTGTGACCTTGGTCGTGCTCTCGGTCGAAGCCTGCTCAGGGGCGCAGTCCGGGGTCACGGACCATGGCGGTGAGCTCGGCCGCGGCACGCGTCGCGGCCGACGGGCGGTGCCGCACCCGCTCCCATCCCGGAACGGCGACCGCGCCGAGCCGGAGGTCGTCCAGACCCGCGACGCGGCGGACGATCAGTTCCCCGTCCGCGGTGCGGACGACACGGGTGACCTCCGCCCAGGGCACGTGCCGGGTGCGCAGATGGCGACGGACCCGCAGACCGGTGGCGTCGGCGGTGATCCGCCAGGTGATCATGGACAGCGCCTTGTCGGCCAGCCACAGGCCGCCCAGGACCGGCAGCAACGCGCGCCACCAGGGCCCGCCGGAGAATCCGGAGCCCAGGAACACCACCGTGCCCACCAGGAGCAGCGCGCCCGCCGTGCGGTCGCCCGCACCGCCGTGCCAATGGACGGGGCCCGCGCCGGGCTTCAGGGCCGCAGCCGCCTCGGCGACCCTGGCCTCCGCTTCCCGGCGGTGCTCGGCGTGGTCGGGCGACCCGCTCCCGGACGACGGCGCCACCCACCGCCGCGCCGGCGACTCCGTGGCACCGACCAGGAGGTCGCCGGAAGCCGTGACGGCCGCCAGCACCAGTTCCGCGCCTTCCGCCGGGAGGCCGAAGAGCACGCCCTCGCCGCTGGCCCACGCGCCGGGTCCGGCCGCGCGGTAGGCCAGCACCGGTGCCCCGGCGGCATCGTCCACCGGCCGGATGACGGTCCTGCCGTCCTCGCGCCCCGCCAGCACCCGGAGCACGGGAACGGGTCCTCGGCGCACCGAGCGGGCCCGCAGCGCCGACAGCGCCCCCGACAGCAGCAGGGAGAGGCCGAGGCCGCCCGCCGTGAGCGTCAGGAGCTGCAGGCCCGTGCGGTCCTCGTACGGCTCCGCGGCGAGCCGCAGCCACTCCCCGTCGACGAGCACGGGCACCTCGGTGCCCCGGTCGTGGTCCTCCGGGAACGTCACCGCGACGCGGTGCCGCGTGCCGTCGCCGAAGCGGACGACGATGTGGTCCTCGGCACCGTTGCCGACGACGACCGCCGCGGCGCGGACGGCCGCCGCAGCGTGCGCCCGGTCCGCCCGGTCCCCGGACACGGCGGTCGCCGCGGTCACCGCCGCGACCACCAGGGCCGCCACGCCGACGGCGATCCGGAGCACGCCACGCCGCACCGGCCCGGCCCGCTGCGGCACCGGGAGCGCGACTGCCCCCGCCGCCTCCAGGGCCAGGGCCCGCTGGCGGCGGCGCACCCGCAGCCGCGCGAGGACCGCGGCCCAGCCCCAGCACAGCGCGGCCACGACCACGACGTCCACGCCGCGCTCCGCGGCGCCGCCGGTCCACAGGTCCGGCCGGGTCATCCACAGCAGCAACAGCGGCGCCGACAGCGCCGCAGCTTCGGGCAGGACGAACAACCACAGGGTGTGGACGAAGAAGCCGACGGTGCCGACCGCGTCAAACCACATCGGCCCGCAGGGCGCGGCCACCGTGCAGCCGTCGTCCGCCGCGAGGGCGATCGCCGCGATCACCGCCGCCACCAGCACCGGGGCGCACCACAGCGGGCGCGCCCAGCCGGGAAGCCGTACCGCGGCCCAGCGGTGGGCGTCGGTGGAGAGCCAGGGGCGGGCCGGTGTGCCGGCCGGGGCGTTCGTCGAGGTCACCGGCGCATTATGCGGACGCCGGGACCGCCTCAGCCCAGCAGGGGGAGGTACGGGGCGAGGTCGGCGCGCTCACCGCTCGCGGAGACCGCGGCGGAGTCCAGGGCGGCGGCCCAGGACGTGCGCCCGGTGGCGAGACGGATCCAGGTGAGCGGGTCCGTCTCGACGACGTTGGGCGGGGTGCCCCGGGTGTGGCGGGGCCCGGGCACGCACTGCACGGCCGCGTACGGCGGTACGCGGACCTCGACGGAGTTGCCGGGCACCGAGACCGCGAGGGTGTCCGCGAGGAGCCGTACGACGGCGGCGACGGCCTGCCGCTCCAGGGGGACGGGCACACCCGTCGCCGCGGCGAGGTCGTCGCTGTGGACGACCAGCTCGACGAGCCGGGTCACCAGGAAGTCCGTGGACCGCATCGCGCCGAGCGTGATCGCCACCAGGCGCTCGGGCGCCACCGCCTCGTCCAGCACCCCGGCCAGGCCGTGGGTGGCCTCCTCGAGGCGGGCGGCGGCGTCGGCGGTCTCCGCGGCGGCCTCACGGGTGTCGGCGTCCAGCGGGCCGGCGATGCGCGCCGTGGAGCGCGCCCACGCGGTGAGGTCGAGGTCCGCCTTGGCCGGGGCGGGCGCGGTCACCACCCGGGCGACGGCCTCCACCTGCCGGGCGATGTGCACCACCAGCGTGTGCACGTCCCACCCCGGCAGCCCGGCGGGCGCGGCCAGTTGAGCCGCCGTCAGTCCCCGTGCGGCCCCCAGGACATGGGCGAGCTGGGCGGTGAGCGCCGCGCGGGTCCTGGCGGGGTCGTAGGTGCGGGCCTTGCGGGCGGTGGACGGCATGCGTGCAGCCTACGCGCGGTGCCCGGCCCGCACCCCGACCCCGGGGGTCAGGCCTGGCGCGGGCGCTCGAAGGTGAGCAGCAGCCCCTGCACGGCGCCGGGGCCGATGCGGCCCTTGACGTCGGCGGAGGTGATCGCCTTGAGCTGCCAGCCGTCCTCGGCCTGCTTGTTGAGCGTCTTCTCCAGCTTGTCGTCGTCGATGGCGTCGCCTATCAGCGATTCGCGGAAGCTGACGACCTTGTACTCGTACATCGTTGACACCCCTTGTCGTACCGGTGGTTGCGGGACGCACAGTAGTACCGCCGGTCGCGGGCTACGCGGGGCGGACCGGTCCCGCCGCCCGGCAGACGAGGGTGCCGCCCTCGGTCTCGGCGGACAGCAGCACCAGTTCGGCGCCCTCGTACGGCGCCCCGAACAGCAGGGCGGGGCGCAGCGCGTCCTCCCGGGACCCGGACGGCGGCTCGGGCTCGGGGTCGACCGGACAGGAGAAGAGCGCCGTGCGGCCCGCGTGGTCGTCGGCCGCGAACACCCACGTCCGGGCGTCCTCGTCCACCCGGGTCAGCACGCGCAGCACCGGCTGCGCGCCGCGCCGCAGGGCGCCCGCCCGCACCCGGGCCACCAGGCCCACGGCGAGCAGTGCGCCGCCGGCCAGTGACAGCAGGCGGATCTGCGGTGGGATCGCGGCCGCGCACAGCACCCCGAACGCGATCGTGGCCGGCCCGCGGCGCAGCGGCGGGAGGGGCCCGGGGAGCGGAAGCCGTACGTCCTGGGCGGCGTTCGCGGCGAGCAGCCGCTGCCGGCGGTGGACGCCCGTACGGTGCCGGGCGCCGGCCCAGCACAGCAGCAGCGCGGCGACGGAGGGGAGCGCGGCCTGCGGTTCCACCCGCCAGACCAGGAGCGCGGCGAGCACCGGCGCCGACACGAGGGTCAGCCCGGGCAGTCTGAAGAGCCAGTACACCTGGACGGCGACCAGCCCGTAGTGCACCGTCCCGAACGCCCCCGGGGCCACCGCGGCCCCGACGGCGGCGGCCGCGGCCAGCGCCAGGGCGCCCCAGCGCGGGCGGGCCCACGCGGCGGGGCGGCAGGCCGCCCAGCGCGCTGCGTCAAGGCCGCGCCACAGGGGCGGTTCGCCGGGGGTGTCGCGCTCGCTCACGTCTGGAGTATGAGGCCGTCCCCAACGGAGCCGGTCACCGGCCCCCGGCGAAGCGCCCCCGCGCCTGGCGGCACGGGGGCGCTTCGGGAGGGCGCGCCCGAAGGGCGCGTCGGAAGGGCGGACGGATCAGCCCAGGAGGGCCGGGATCGTGCCCTCGTGAGCCGTACGGAGCTCGTCCAGCGGGATGCTGAACTCGCCCTGGAGCTCGACCGCGTCGCCGTCGACGACACCGATCCGCGTCGCGGGCAGACCGCGCGCACCGCACATGTCGGTGAAGCGGAGTTCCTCGCTGCGCGGCACCGAGACGACCGCCCGGCCCGCCGACTCCGAGAAGAGGAGCACGAACGGGTCGAGACCGTCCGGCACGACCAGGCGCGCGCCGTTGCCGCCGCGCAGGCAGGACTCGACGACGGCCTGGACGAGCCCGCCGTCCGACAGGTCGTGGGCCGCGTCGACCATGCCGTCGCGGGAGGCCGAGATGAGGATCTCACCGAGCAGCTTCTCCCGCTCCAGGTCCACCGCCGGCGGCAGTCCGCCGAGGTGGTCGTGGATCGCCTGGGACCAGGCGGAGCCGCCCAGCTCCTCCTTGGTGTCGCCCAGCAGGTAGAGCAGCTGGCCCTGGTCCTTGAAGGCGACCGGCGTGCGGCGCGTGACGTCGTCGATCACGCCCAGCACCGCCACGACGGGCGTCGGGTGGATGGCGACGTCACCGGTCTGGTTGTAGAGCGAGACGTTGCCGCCGGTGACCGGCGTGCCCAGCTCCAGGCAGCCGTCGGCGAGGCCGCGGCAGGCCTCGGCGAACTGCCACATCGCGGCCGGGTCCTCGGGCGAGCCGAAGTTGAGGCAGTCGGAGACCGCCAGGGGCTTGGCGCCGGTGGTGGCGACGTTGCGGTACGCCTCGGCGAGCGCGAGCTGGGCGCCCGTGTACGGGTCGAGCTTGGCGTAGCGGCCGTTGCCGTCGGTGGCCACCGCGACGCCGAGGTTGGTGTCCTCGTCGATGCGGATCATGCCGGAGTCCTCCGGCTGCGCCAGCACGGTGTTGCCCTGCACGAAGCGGTCGTACTGGTCGGTGATCCACGCCTTGGACGCCTGGTTCGGGTGCGCGACCATCGTCAGGACCTGGGCGCGCAGCTCCTCGCCGCCCGCCGGGCGCGGCAGCTTGTTGGCGTCGTCGGCCTGGAGCGCGTCCTGCCACGCGGGGCGGGCGTAGGGGCGCTCGTACACCGGGCCCTCGTGGGCGACGGTGCGCGGCGGGACGTCGACGATCTGCTCGCCGTGCCAGAAGATCTCCAGCCGGTCGCCGTCGGTGACCTCACCGATGACGGTGGCGATCACGTCCCACTTCTCGCAGATCTCCAGGAAGCGGTCGACGTACCGCGGCTCGACGATGGCGCACATGCGCTCCTGCGACTCGCTCATGAGGATCTCCTCCGGCGAGAGCGTCGCGTCGCGCAGCGGCACGGTGTCCAGCTCCACCCGCATGCCGCCGGAGCCGGCCGAGGCCAGCTCGGAGGTGGCGCAGGACAGGCCGGCGCCGCCGAGGTCCTGGATGCCGGCGACCAGCTTCTCCTTGAAGATCTCCAGGGTGCACTCGATGAGCAGCTTCTCCTGGAAGGGGTCGCCGACCTGGACGGCGGGGCGCTTGGCCGGGCCGGTGTCGGAGAAGGTCTCCGAGGCGAGCACGGAGACGCCGCCGATGCCGTCGCCACCGGTGCGGGCGCCGTAGAGGATGACCTTGTTGCCGGCGCCGGAGGCCTTGGCCAGGTGGATGTCCTCGTGCTTCATCACGCCGACGCACAGGGCGTTGACCAGCGGGTTGCCCTGGTAGCAGGGGTCGAAGACGACCTCGCCGCCGATGTTGGGCAGGCCCAGGCAGTTGCCGTAGCCGCCGACGCCCGCGACGACGCCCGGCAGGACGCGCTTGGTGTCGGGGTGGTCCGGCGCGCCGAAGCGCAGCGGGTCCATGACGGCGACCGGGCGGGCACCCATGGCGAGGATGTCGCGGACGATGCCGCCGACGCCGGTGGCCGCGCCCTGGTAGGGCTCGATGTACGAGGGGTGGTTGTGCGACTCGACCTTGAAGGTGACCGCGTAGCCCTGGCCGACGTCCACGACGCCGGCGTTCTCGCCGATGCCGACCAGCAGGGCGTCGTTGGCGGGGGCCTTCTCGCCGAACTGGCGCAGGTGGATCTTGCTGCTCTTGTACGAGCAGTGCTCGGACCACATGACGGAGTACATGGCGAGCTCGGCACCGGTGGGCCGGCGGCCGAGGATCTCCCGGATGCGCTCGTACTCGTCCTGCTTCAGGCCGAGTTCGGCCCACGGCTGCTCGGTGTCAGGAGTCCCGGTGGCGTGCTTGACGGAATCGAGTGTCATGACGCGTGAACCAGCTTCTTGAGGATCGAGGTGAAGAATCCGAGGCCGTCGGTGCGGCCGGTCCCGATCAGCGACTCGACCGCGTGCTCGGGGTGCGGCATGAGGCCGACGACATTGCCCGCGGCGTTGGTGATGCCGGCGATGTCCCGGAGCGAGCCATTGGGGTTCCAGTCCGCGTAGCGGAACACCACACGGCCCTCGGCCTCCAGCTGGTCGAGGACGTGCTCGTCGGCCACGTAGCGGCCGTCGATGTTCTTCAGCGGGATGCTGATCTCCTGGCCCTGCTCGTAATCGGCCGTCCAGGACGTCGAGTTGTTCTCGACACGCAGCTTCTGGTCCCTGCAGATGAAGTGCAGGTGATTGTTGCGCAGCATGGCACCCGGCAGCAGATGCGTCTCGGTGAGCACCTGGAAGCCGTTGCAGATACCCAGGACCGGAAGACCGTCCTTGGCGCCGGCGATGATCGACTCCATCACGGGCGAGAAGCGGGAAATCGCCCCGGCCCGGAGATAGTCGCCGTAACTGAATCCACCGGGCAGGACGACGGCGTCCACCTGGTGGAGATCCTTGTCACGGTGCCACAGCGGCACCGGCTCGGCGCCGGCGACGCGGACCGCGCGCTGGGTGTCCCGGTCGTCGAGCGTCCCGGGGAAGGTGACGACACCGATGCGTGCGGTCACGACTCCACCTTCACGGTGAAGTCCTCGATCACTGTGTTGGCGAGGAAGGTCTCGGCCATCTTGCGGATACGGGCGAGGGCGGCGTCGTCGACCGGCCCCTCCAGTTCGAGCTCAAAACGCTTGCCCTGGCGGACGTCGGCGATTCCCTCGAACCCGAGGCGCGGCAGCGCTCGCTGCACCGCCTGGCCCTGGGGGTCGAGGATCTCCGGCTTGAGCATGACGTCGACTACGACGCGTGCCACGGTCACTCCCGGTGGTGTGCTGCGGTGAGATGTCCCCACCGTACCCCGCCGAAAAATCTACGCGGGTAGATATTCCAGAATGGTCACGGAATATCCCCCCACCGGATTGCCCTCGGGACACCCGGAGGAATTGGCCGATCGGTTGCGGCGAAAAAATGCGGACCGGTAAATGGAAAAGCATTGACCCCGGCCCTGGGGCTTCGATACAACAACGGGGCCAACGCAGTCCCCAGGCCTTCTCCATTGAAAGGACCGGCATCCATGGCGCAGCGCGTAGTGGTCACGCTCTCCGACGACCTCGACGGCGGTGAAGCGGCGGAAACGGTCACTTTCGGCCTCGACGGGAAGTCGTACGAGATCGACCTGTCCGCCGGCAACGCCGAGAAGCTGCGGGAGGCCCTCGCGCCGTACGTCGAGGCAGGGCGCCGCCGCAACCGGCTCGGCAAGGCCTACAAGCACACCTCGCTCGCCCCCGACCCGGCCGCCGTGCGCGCCTGGGCGCTCTCCCAGGGCTTCGACGTGCCGCCGCGCGGCCGTATCCCCAAGAAGCTCTACGAGGCGTACGCCGAGGCCAGCTGATCCGCCGCCGGGCCCTTCCCGGACGGGCCGGGGCCCCGCCCGGGAATCACCCGGAAGAAGCGATTGGACAGCCACCCCCGTTGATCCGCTAGAGTCTGGAGCACGCCGAGGGCGGGCCGAAAGGCCGAGACCCCCGGGCCACGCGGGTGTAGTTCAGTAGCAGAACATCCCTCTTCCAGGGGGAAGGCGCAGTGTGCGATTCCTGTCACCCGCTCTGATTGCTCGACCGGTCCTGAGGATCGGGTAGGGTAGTCGCCGTGCGGACGTGGCTCAGTTGGTAGAGCATCACCTTGCCAAGGTGAGGGTCGCGAGTTCGAATCTCGTCGTCCGCTCTTTGAGGGAAGGCCCCGGTCGGATCACCGACCGGGGCCTTCTTCGTGCTCCCGGCACCGGTCGGTGTGACGGTGGCCACAGGGCGGAACGCCCGAACTCCCCTGACCGCGGGCGGCGATCGCCCCCGCCCGCCGCCCCTCCCGCGCCCCGGGACCCGCCCGCACCGGGCGCGGCGGCTCTGGGGCACGCCGTGGAACCGGAGTTGACCGGCCGGCCGGGAACGCCGGCGGGGACCGCCCGGAGGTCCGTGACCAGGCCCTCGTCGCTGCCGCGCCCCCGTCGCGTGCGCCGCGGGACACGACGCGGGGAACCCGCCGCGCCAGGGTGTGTGCCCAAGGCCCCCGGCGTTGGCTATAGTGGATGACGCACCGCACGGGAACGCGCGGAGCAGGCGGACGTAGCTCAGTTGGTAGAGCGCAACCTTGCCAAGGTTGAGGTCGCGAGTTCGAGCCTCGTCGTCCGCTCAAGAGAAGGCCCCGGTCGTGACGACCGGGGCCTTCGGTGTTCCTGGGACGGCTGGGCCGTCCGCCGTCGCCGCGGCTGCCGCACTGCCCGCCGGACGGAGGACCGGCGGGCGTGCGGGCCGTGGCGGACTACCAGCCGAGGCCGGTGAGCCGCTCGTACGCCTCGATGTACTTGGCGCGGGTCTGCTCCACCACGTGCTCCGGCAGGGGCGGCGGGGGCTGCTCGCTGCGGCGGTCCCAGCCGGACGCGGCGGAGGTCAGCCAGTCGCGGACGAACTGCTTGTCGTACGAGGGCTGGGCGTGGCCCGGCTCCCACAGCTCGGCGGGCCAGAAGCGCGACGAGTCCGGGGTCAGCACCTCGTCGGCGATGGTCAGCACCTCGCCGTCGAAGCCGAACTCGAACTTGGTGTCCGCCAGGAGGATGCCGCGCTCGCGGGCGATGTCCCGGGCCCGGCCGTAGACCGCGAGGGTGCTCTGGCGCAGCTGCGCCGCGGTGTCGGCACCGACCCGGCGGGCGACCTCCTCGTAGCTGACGTTCTCGTCGTGCTCGCCGACCTCGGCCTTGGTGGCCGGGGTGAAGATCGGCGCGGGCAGCTCGGAGCCGTCCACCAGGCCCTCGGGGAGGGTCACCCCGCACACCGTGCGGTCGGTGTCGTACTCGAGCAGGCCGGAGCCGGCCAGGTAGCCGCGCGCCACGCACTCGACGGGGATCATGTCCAGCGGCTTGCAGACCGTCGTCCGCCCCTCCCAGTCGGCGGGGGCGCCCTCGGGGAGCTCGGTGGACAGCACGTGGTGCGGCACCAGGTCGGCGATCTGGTCGAACCACCACAGCGACAACCGGGTCAGGACGCGGCCCTTGTCCGGGATCTCGGTGGGCAGCACCCAGTCGTACGCGGACATCCGGTCGCTGGCCACCATCACCAGCTCCCCTGCCTCGTTCTGGTACAGCTCGCGCACCTTGCCGGTGTGCAGGTGCACCAGGCCCGGCACTTGCGCGGGCTCGGGCTTGTGGACGAATCCGGACATGGGTCCTCCCCGATCGGCGGTTCGGTTCCCGATTCTCCCGTACGTGCGCCCGGCGGGCGCGACGCGGGGGTCAGCCGTGCTTGCAGATGTGGTCCAGGAGGTTGGCGGTGGCGCGCTGGACACGGGGGTCGACGTGGCCCGGACGGTCCAGCGCCGGGGACCAGGCGAAGGTGCCGGAGGCGAAGACCAGGGCCCCGCCGGGCGCCCGGTACAGCGAGGTCTCCTGGTGCGCTCTGCGGCCCGCCGAGTCCTCGTACGGGGAGTGGGCAAGCAGGATCCGCTCCATGTAGTCGGGCAGCGGCGTGCGCGGGAAGTAACGGTCCGCCTCGCCCGCGACCAGGCCGGGGATCTCGTCGCCCTCCTCGGCGCCGGTGGCCTCCCACAGCCAGTGGCCGGCGTTCCGCACCACCAGCGGGGACGGTTCGGGCACCCGGCCGGAGTACTGCACGCCGATCAGCAGTTGTTCGGGCTCACCCATGTCACGCCACAGGGCGCTGCGGCCCGGCGGGTGGCCGCGGCGCTTGCGGCAGCTGAGCAGCCGGTCGGGGTCGCCCGACGGGGAGGGGCCCAGCTCGGTCTGCCAGTACATGGTGTTGGCCGACAGGAAGACGAGCGAGGTGCCGCCGTCCCGGGCCGCCTCGACGGCGCGCCGCATGGGGACCGTCCAGTACTCGTCGTGACCGGGGAAGACCATGCCCCGGTAGCGCGAAGGATCGATCCGCCCCGCATGCAGGTCGCGCGCGTCGGCGTAGGCCAGGTCGTAGCCGTAGCGCTCGGCCCAGCGGATGAAGTCGTAGGCGTGGCCGACGTGCAGCGGGAGCCCGGCGCCCGCGTACGGGCGGTCGAAGGAGACGGTGACCGCGGCCTCCTCCTCGCCCAGCAGGCGGCCCTTCTCGTCCCAGGCGTGGTAGAGGCTGGCACCCGTGCGGCCGTCCTCGGGGTAGAGGTTGTACGCCTGCCAGGTGACGTCGGGCAGCAGCAGGAGCAGATCGGCCGGCCGGTCGTCGCGCACGGTGAACGGGATGTGGCTGCGGTAGCCGTCCTGCGTGGTGAGGACGGCGACGTAGGCGCCGGACTTCCAGTACGAGGGCACCTGCAGCCGCCAGGACTGCCACCAGTGGTGACAGGAGACGGTGCGCCCGGCGGCGAGCGGCGTCGGCTGCACGATCCCCGACAGCCGGGGGCTGGAGGTGAACTGGGCGGCGCCATCACCGCCGTAGTGCCCGATCCGGTAGACGTCGATGCCGTAGCTCTGCGGCGGGTCGACGGTGATGCGGAAGTCGATGGCGTCGCCGGGGGCCACGGAGGCGCCCGGCGCGAAGCCCTTGATCTGGCACCGCACGTCGTCCGCGGCGCGCGGGCCTGGCACGCGGGGCGTGCGCCCCACGGCGTCGCCCGGCAGACCCCCGGGCTCCCCGCGGCTGGCGGCCAGGTCGACGTACCACGGCACGACCTGGCCGGTGTCGTCCAGATACTGCACCGCGCCACGCAGCCACGGCACCGGGCCCTGCCCGAAGGGGTCGGTGACCCCGTGCGCCAGTGCCCCGGACTGCCAGCGGCGGACCTGCTCCTTCACCACGATGGTCCCCTCCTCGTCGTCCCCCGAGGTGGTGTGCGTGTGCGCACATCCAGCACATCACACAATGCGCTGCCTTGGTTACTGTTCGTGGTGCATTATCGCCAGGAATTCACGCCGGGGCGGACAAACCCCGCCATTTTTCCGTCAGATGAGCCGTATCGGCTTCTCGGGGCGTACGCCCACGGCACTGAGCCAGGAACGCAGCGGGGCGGCGTCGCCGTTCTCCACGAGCCGGAGCACGGGCCAGGCCAGGTCCCCCCGGCGCACCCCGCCGACCAGCAGGGCCGGCCCGTCCAGCCAGTCCAGGCCCGGGGTGGCACCGGCGGTGTCCACCGCGGCACAGCAGATCATCGCGGTCACATGGTCGGTGAGCAGCTCGCGGCCGGTCCGCGGCGGGAGCAGCTGGTAGACGGGCGTGAGGACGCCGCCGGACGGGACCTGGTCGGCGGACTCCTCCCGCGCGGCCGCCTCGCGCACGGCCTCCTCACGGGCGACGTGCCGGGTGATGCGGGCCGCCAGCTCCTCGCTGCCGCCCGCGGAGAGCCGCTCCAGCACCCGGGCCAGGGTCGCGCGCCCCGGCTCGGCGCAGTCGTCCACCGTGCTCCGCGAACCGCCGGAGGCCACGGATATGCGTCGGCTCCCGGCGACCCCCGCGGGCTCGTGCACCTCGTCCAGGACGGTCACCAGGCGGGAGGCGTCGCTGCGCCAGATGCGGTCCACGACCTCCTGCGGGTAGGTGTCCCAGCCGACCGGGGACCATTCGGGGCCGGGTCGCTGCGGACCGCCGTGGAACAGCCGGGCGGCGAGCAGCGAGGCCGCCTCGTCCATCGTGCCGGGCTCCTCCAGCAGGTCGCACGCCGGGCGCTCGCCCAGCCGGGACTCGAAGCCCTCGGCCAGCCGGTCCCGCCGGGACAGCTCGGTCAGGGCCGCCACCACGCCCGCGTCGAGCCGGGAGGGCCAGCGGCCCATGCGCCAGGCCGGCAGCGCCACCCGGGTCAGCAGCCGGTCCCAGCCCGCGTAGGCCAGACCCACCTGCTCCTGGGCGACGATGCGCAGCCCGTAGTCGACCGCCTGGGCCCGCTCGGAGGCGGAGGCGGCCACCGCGCGCTCCATCTCCGCCGCGTGCGCCCGGCAGCCGCGCAGCAGCAGCTTGGCGACCCAGCCCAGGAACCCGTACGCGGGACGGCGCAGGAACCCGACGACCGAGGGCTCCTGCGGGGCGGTGGCCACGCCGACGGCGGCGTCCAGGCCGCGCACGAAGCGGCGGGCGGCCGCGATGTCCGGATCCGCGGCCGGGCCCGTGCCCGCCACGACCGGGGCGAGCAGGGCGCGCAGCTCGGCGACGCGCATCCACCACATGAACGGCGAGCCGATCACCAGCGTGGGCGCCTCGGACACCGCGCGGCGCCGCTGCCGATGGGTGCGGTCCTCCAGCCAGCTGTCGCAGTCCGGAGTCAGTTCTATCGCCGAGGGGGCGGGCACCTGCAGGCGGACGGCCAGGTCACGCACCATGCGGTACAGGTCGGGGGCCGACGCCTCGGAGACGGCCACGGTCGGGCTCTCGGCCGGCCTGGCCCGTACGATCACCGCCGCGACACCGGCCGCGAGCAGCAGCACGAGCAGCGCGCCCGCGACCACCGCCCAGCGCAGCACCTCGGACGCGTCGCCGACGATGCGGCCCGTCGCGCCGCCGACCAGCAGCACGACCGCCAGCGCGGCAGGCAGCAGCGCGACCGTGAGCGCGGCGCTGCGGATGCGCAGGACGGCGAGCGCGCGTGACCGCGCGTGTCCCTCACCTGCTTCCCCGGCCAACGGTGTGCTCACCCCCAAGCTGCTGACGCGACTGCATGCCCCCACTGTCGCACCGCCCACCGACACCGCAATGCCGGTAGGGCCGATAGTGCAGTGCGCGCGGGGTTCCACAGTGCGCTTGCCGGGCACAGTAGTTGGGCTCGGGGCTCACGTCAGCAGGATGGCGAAGGCATCACCCCTTGGAGTGGCCTTGCCCGCCGATTCAGGCTTGGGCGGCCTTCTCTGCGATATCCGAACGGTGGTGCGAGCCCTTCAGCCCGATCCGTCCCACCGCCCGGTAGGCGCGCTCCCTGGCCTTGGCCAGATCGCCACCGGTGGCGGTGACGGACAGTACGCGGCCGCCCGCGCTCACCACACGGCCCTCGGCGTCCGCCTTGGTGCCCGCGTGCAGCACGTAGGCGTGCTCGTCCTGCTCCGCCACCTCGTCCAGGCCCGTGATCGGGTCGCCGGTGCGCGGGGTGCCGGGGTAGTTCTCGGAGGCGATGACCACGGTCACCGCGGCGCCGTCGCTCCACCGCAGCGGCGGGAAGGCGGCCAGCCGGCCGGTCGCCGCGGCGCGCAGCAGGCCCGCCAGCGGGGTCCTCAGCCGGGCCAGCACGACCTGGGTCTCCGGGTCGCCGAAGCGCGCGTTGAACTCGATCACCCGCACACCGCGCGAGGTGATCGCCAGCCCCGCGTACAGCAGCCCGGCGAACGGGGTGCCGCGGCGGCGCAGCTCGTCGACGGTCGGCTGGAGCACCGTGCGCTCCACCTCCTCGACCAGCCGGGGATCGGCCCACGGCAGCGGGCTGTACGCGCCCATGCCACCGGTGTTGGGGCCCTCGTCGGCGTCGTGGGCGCGCTTGAAGTCCTGCGCGGGCTGCAGCGGGACCACCGTCTCGCCGTCGGTGACGGCGAACAGGGAGACCTCGGGGCCGTCCAGGTACTCCTCGATGACCACCCGCTCGCAGGAGTTGGCGTGCGCCCGGGCGGCCTCCAGGTCGTCGGTCACCACGACGCCCTTGCCCGCGGCCAGGCCGTCGTCCTTCACGACGTACGGGGCGCCGAAGGCGTCCAGCGCGTGGTCCACCTCGGCGGGGGTGGTGCACACGTAGGAGCGTGCGGTGGGCACGCCGGCCGAGGCCATCACGTCCTTGGCGAACGCCTTCGAGCCCTCCAGGGCCGCGGCCTGCCCGGACGGGCCGAAGCAGTCGATGCCGCGGGCGCGCACGGCGTCGGCCACGCCCGCCACGAGGGGGGCCTCCGGGCCCACCACGACGAGGTCGGCGCCGAGCCGCTCCGCGAGGTCGGCCACCGCCGCGCCGTCGAGGGCGTCGACCGCGTGCAGCTCCGCCACCTCGGCGATGCCGGCGTTCCCGGGCGCGCAGTGCAGCGACTCCACGTCGAGGTCGAGGGAGAGGGCACGGCACAGGGCGTGTTCGCGGGCTCCGCCGCCGATCACAAGCACGTTCACGTGCCCAGGGTATCGGCTGGCGGCACCCTCCCCGTGGGCCGGTCGTCACGACCCCCAGCTCACTCTTTCGGGTGGCCCGGAGCCGGGCCCCATACCTGATCAAGGAACCCGTAAGGGCGGAAATGGCCCGATGACCCTCGCACGGTCAGCCGTTCGGCGGTAAGAAGGTGCCTCGTCATCGGAAGTCGCGAGGGAGCGTGCAGGTGAGCCAGCCGGACATGTATCCCGAGGAGGTCCCCCGGGAGAAGCCGAAGCGGCGCGCGCTGCACCGGCAGGAGGACCTGCGGACGCCGCCCTTCCCGCTCGGCGACTGGGGGGAACCGGCCGGGCGGCTGGAGGAGCTCTACCGCTGGGTGGAGGCGGACGCCCTGCGGACCGTCGAGTGGTACCTCGCCGACCGTCTGCGCAAGCGCCGCTGGGCCCGGTCGCTGCGGGTCGGCGCGGCCCTGTGCGCGACGACCGGCGCCGTCCTCGCCGTCACGGGGGCGGGCGGGCACATCCGCTGGGCGTACGCCGCCTTGGTGCTGGCCGTCGTGTGCGTGGGCCTGGACCGCTACCTCGGCCTCACGGCCGGCTGGATGCGGGACATGGCCACCGCCCAGGCCGTGCAGCGCCGGCTGGAGGCGCTGCGCTTCGACTGGGCCTCGGAGTCGGTCCGCGAGGTCCTGGGCCCGACGGAGGGCACCGCGGCCGAGGCCGCCGAGCGGTGCCTGACCGTGCTGCGCCGCTTCAGCGAGGACGTCTCGGAGCTCGTGCGCTGCGAGACCGCCGACTGGATGGTGGACTTCCGGGCCGGCGCCGCCCCGCTGCGGACCCAGTCCCTGACCTGGGCGGGGAGCAGCCGGGGCACCGAGGGCGCCGCGACCGGCACCGGCGGCAGGTTCCCGCTGCTGCCCGGCGGCCGGCCGAGCATGCCGCGCCAGCGCCCCCCGGAGGGCCCCCGCGCGAGCTGACCGCCGCCGGGGGGCGCCCGCCGCCCGGTGCTAACTGAAGACGATCATCGAGCCCTGTCCCAGCGCACGCGTCGCCGCCGCGTGCAGCCCCAGCCACACGTGGCGCTCCCGCGCGAAGGGGCTGCCGTCGTGGTGCGCCGGCGGGGCCGCCGGCTCCTCCAGCTCGGTGGGACCGGCCGGCGGCGCCGGGGCGGGCGGCGGGTTGTGCGGGTCGATGCCGATCACCGGGGCGACGAACTCGAGCTCGCGCAGCAGCCCGTGGGCGGAACCCAGGGGGCCGCCGGCGTCCAGGAGTTCGTCGTTGACCAGCGGATGGGGGAAGTCGAGGGGGACGTAGCCGCCCGCGTGGTCGTAGTGCCAGACGAGGTGCGACTGCTGGGCGGTGGTCTCGAACATCTCCAGCAACTGCTCGTAGTCACCCCCGAGTTCGTCGACCGGGGTGACCGCGAGGCCCTGGATGTGGAGCAGGTACGCGCGGCGCAGGAAGTGCAGCGCGTCGTAGTCGAAGCCCGCGACCGGGGCCACGTCGCCGGACAGGCCCGGCATGTAGGAGTAGACGGGCACCGGCGGGAGACCGGCGTCGCTCAACGCCTTGTCATAGCGGGCGATCTCCTCGGCGAACGGGTTGTCGGGGCTGTGGCAGAGCACGTCCACCAGGGGAACCAGCCACAAGTCGCAGGCCACAGGCGCTCCAAGTCCTTCCGTGCGTGGTCGGACCAGCGTAGTGGGCGGCGGTCGTTCCTACCGGCCCGCGGCCAGTCGCCGCATCAGCGCGAGGGAATGGTCGTCGAACTCCTCGACGACGCGCTGGGCCGCCTCCGTGTCCCGCTTCTCGATCGCGGTGACCAGGGCGACGTGGTCGGACCAGCACAGGCCCGCCAGGTCCGGCCGGCCGCGCAGGAAGGGCACCGCGTACACCCAGGTCTGGGTGCGGATCCGGTCGAGGAACTCCCCGACGTGGTTGTTCCCGGCCAGCGCCGTCAGCTCGCGCCAGAAGCGGATGTCGTAGCCGATGAGGACGTCCAGCTCGCCGGCCCGGGAGGCACGCGCCGCGGCCTCGGCCCGGCGCCGTACGGAGGCCAGCTCCATTGGGTCGACCTCGCGCATGCCGCGCGCGGCGATGCGGCGGAAGATCCCCTCGACGACGAGGGTGCGCGCCTCGACCATGGAGCGGAACTCGGCGTCCGTGAAGCGTCGCACCTGGAAGCCGCGGTGGTGCTCGACGTCGAGCAGCCCCTGCGCCGCCAGGTCCACCAGGGCCTCGCGGACCGGGGTGGCGGACACGCCGTACAGATCCGCGATCTCCTTGACCGTGAAGTGCCGCCCGGCCGTCATGCGCCCGGTGAGCACCTCGTCGCGGAGCGCGTCGGCTATCTGCTGCCGCAGACTGCTCCGTCGGACGGGTCCGCCCGCTGGGCCTTCCGGCATGCCGGTGCCTCCCTACAGGTGTGGCGGTGCACTTACGGCTCCGCCACACCTTATGCGAGGCCGGGCCGCGGGTGGTCCACACCTGTGGTGTGGACCACCCGCGGTCCGCGGACGCCCCCCGGGAGCGCTCAGCGCGTGTGCTCGTCGGCCACGGACAGCGCCGCGTCGAGGAGTGCCAGGCCCTCCTTGGCCTCGGCCTCGGTGATGTTGCAGGCGGGCACCACATGGGTGCGGTTCATGTTGACGAACGGCCACAGGCCGCTCTTCTTGCAGGCCGCCGCGAAGGCCGCCATGGGGGCGTTGGCCTCGCCCGCCGCGTTGTAGGGGACGAGCGGCTCCCGGGTCTCCCGGTCGCGCACCAGCTCCAACGCCCAGAAGGCGCCCAGGCCCCGCACCTCGCCCACCGACGGGTGGCGCCCGGCGAGCTCCCGCAGGGCCGGGCCGAGCACGTTCTCGCCGAGCGCGGCGGCGTGTGCGACGACGCCCTCGTCCTCCATCACCTGGATCGTGGCGACGGCGGCGGCGCAGGCCAGCGGGTGGCCGGAGTAGGTGAGGCCGCCCGGGTAGGGGCGGGTGGCGAAGGTCGCGGCGATCTCCTCGCTGATCGCGACACCGCCGAGCGGCACGTAGCCGGAGTTGACGCCCTTGGCGAAGGTGAGCAGGTCAGGGGTGACGTCGAACCGGTCGGCGGCGAACCAGCTTCCGGTGCGGCCGAAGCCGGCCATGACCTCGTCGAGGACGAAGACGATCCCGTACCGGTCGCAGATCTCGCGCACCCCGGCGAGGTAGCCAGGCGGCGGCACCATGATGCCCGCCGTGCCGGGCACCGTCTCCAGGACGATCGCCGCGACGGTCTGCGGGCCCTCGAAGACGATGGTGTCCTCGAGGTGCTGCAGCGCGCGGTCGCGCTCCTGCTCCTCGGTCTCCGAGTGGAACGGCGAACGGTAGAGGAACGGCGCCCAGAAGTGGACGACGCCGGACGAGCCGTTGTCGGAGGGCCAGCGGCGCGGGTCGCCGGTCAGGTTGATCGCGGCCGAGGTGGCGCCGTGGTACGAGCGGTACGCGGACAGCACCTTGGGGCGGCCGGTGTGCAGCCGGGCGAGCCGTACCGCGTTCTCGACGGCCTCGGCGCCGCCGTTGGTGAAGAAGATCTTGTTCAGGTCGCCGGGCGTGCGCTCGGCGATCAGCCGGGCGGCCTCGGAGCGCGGCTCCACGGCGAAGGCGGGCGCGAAGGTGACGAGCTTCGCGGCCTGCTCCTGGATGGCGGCGACGACCGTGGGGTGCTGGTAACCGATGTTGGTGAACACCAGGCCGCTGGTGAAGTCGAGGTAGCGGTTGCCGTCGTAGTCCCAGAAGTACGCGCCCTCGGCCCCGGCGACCGGCAGCGGGTCGATCAGGCCTTGCGCGGACCAGGAGTGGAAGACGTGGGCGCGGTCGGCGGCCTTGACGGCGGCGCCGGTCCCGGGGTCGGCGAAGGGAGGGGTCATGCGCCCAGGCTAAGGAAACGGCCCGGGCGCACGACATTGGCACCCTGTATGACGGTGGGCGCGCGCGCCGACAGGTTGTAGGGCCCGCGCGCCGCCGTCACTCAGAGGAACGAGTTGATCTCGATGGTCTCGGTGCGGCCGGGGCCCACGCCGATGGCCGAGACCGGGGCGCCGGACATCTCCTCCAGCGCCTTGACGTACGCCTGGGCGTTCTTCGGCAGGTCGGCGAAGGTCTTCGCCTTGCTGATGTCCTCGCTCCAGCCGGGCAGGGTCTCGTAGACCGGCTTGGCGTGGTGGAAGTCCGTCTGGCTGTACGGCAGTTCCTCGACGCGCCTGCCGTCGATCTCGTAGGCGACGCAGACCGGGATCTGCTCCCAGCCGGTGAGGACGTCGAGCTTGGTGAGGAAGAAGTCCGTGAGGCCGTTGACCCGGGTCGCGTAGCGGGCGATCACCGCGTCGAACCAGCCGCAGCGGCGGTCCCGGCCCGTGGTGACGCCGCGCTCGCCGCCGATGCGGCGCAGCGCCTCGCCGTCGGCGTCGAACAGCTCGGTCGGGAACGGGCCGGCGCCCACGCGGGTGGTGTAGGCCTTGAGGATGCCGATCACCCGGTTGATCTTGGTGGGGCCGATGCCGGAACCGGTGCAGGCGCCGCCCGCCGTCGGGTTGGACGAGGTCACGAAGGGGTACGTGCCGTGGTCGACGTCCAGCAGGGTGCCCTGACCGCCCTCGAGGAGGACGACCTTGCCCTCGTCGAGCGCGGTGTTGAGGACCAGCGTCGTGTCCGCGACGTAGTCCCTGATCTGCTCCGCGTAGCCCAGGTACTCCTCGACGACCTGGTCGATGCTGATGGCACGGCGGTTGAAGATCTTGATCAGGACCTGGTTCTTGTCGTGGAGCGCCGCCTCGACCTTCTGACGGAGGATCGACTCGTCGAAGAGGTCCTGGACCCGGATGCCCACGCGGTTGATCTTGTCGGCGTAGGCGGGGCCGATGCCGCGGCCGGTGGTGCCGATCTTGCGCTTGCCGAGGAAGCGTTCCGTCACCTTGTCGAGCGTCTGGTGGTACGGCGTGATCAGGTGCGCGTTACCGCTGATGAGGAGCTTGGACGTATCGACGCCGCGCTCGTTCAGCCCGCTCAGCTCGGAGAGCAGGACCGCCGGGTCGACGACGACTCCGTTGCCGATGACCGGGGTGCACCCAGGTGACAGGATCCCGGAAGGCAGGAGGTGGAGCGCGTACTTCTGGTCGCCGACGACGACCGTGTGGCCGGCGTTGTTGCCGCCCTGGTAGCGCACCACGTAGTCCACGGAGCCACCGAGCAGGTCGGTGGCCTTTCCCTTGCCCTCGTCACCCCACTGAGCACCGAGCAGCACAAGTGCGGGCACAGGCGTACACCCCTTCCGGGCGGGGCATGTCCAACGTGGCTCCCCATGGCGGGGAGAGCCGTCGGACCGGTGCCCCGGAAATAGACGAAGCCCCTGGCGCAAGGCAGCGCAAGGGGCTCTTGCACCGAGATGTTACCTGAGGAAGGACCAAGGTGTCGGCTCAGCGACCGTCCGGGCAGCCCCTGCTCGTGGTCATCGACCCCGCTGCCCGCGTCATGGACGGCGAATCCGTACGCATCGCGAAGGACGTGCTGTGCGGGGGAGCCCCCTCCGTGAAGATCGCCCTTCCGGAGTCCGAGGAGGAGGCCGTCCGGGTGCTGGAGCACCGGGGCCGGCGGCGTCCGGTGGTCGTGGGTGACGACGCGGCGCTGCTGCGCACGGTACGGGCGCTGCACTCGGCCCGGGGACTGGGCGAGGCGGTCGTCGGTCTGGTGCCGGTGGGGCGGCGGACCGGCCTGGCGCGGGCGCTCGGCGTACCGGGCGGGGCGGTGAGCGCGGCGCGCGCGGTGCTGGACGGGGCGGAGCGCGAGCTCGACCTGCTGCTCGACGACAGCGGCGGCATCGTGCTGGGCGCGCTGCGCATCGGCTCGGCGACACCCGCCTGGTGGACGCCGGTGGAGCGCCGGGCCCGCTCGCTGGCCCGCACGCTGAGCCTGAACGGCCACACCGCGCACCTGGGGCTGGGGATGCGCGGCGGGCAGCGGCTGCGGATCGAGGCGGACGGGGTGGTCCTGGCCGACCTGGACGACTGCGTCGAGGAGGTCTCGGTCTCCACGGCGGTGCCCGGCCTCGCCGAAGTGCTGGTCCGCAGGGAGGGCGGGGCGCCCGCGGGGCCGGTGCACGCCCGGAGCGTCACCGTCTCCGGACGGGACTTCCGCTACACGGCCGACACCGCGCCGGCCGGCCCGGTCCGGCGCCGTACCTGGACGGTGATGCCCGCGGCCTGGCGGCTGACGGTCCCGCGGTCCGCCTACTAGAGGGTCACAGGACGCCCTGTTCGCGCAGCTCCGCCTTGCGGTCGCGCCAGCGGTCCATCATGTCCACGAGCTCCTCCTGCAGGAAGTCGAAGAAGGCCGCGGTCTCCGCGAGCCGCTGTCCGGCCGCGGTGTCCGGGCCGAGCGCGTCGATGCCGGACCGCAGGGTGTTCTCCCAGCGTGCGAGGACACGGTCGCGGCGGGTGAAGGTCTCGTACCACTGGTCGCTGTGCACCCGGTAGCGCTCCCGCCGTGAACCCGGCTCCCGCTCGCGGGTGAGCATGCCGACCTGCGCCAGGTAGCGGACCGCGCCGGACACGGCGGCCGGGCTGGCCTGCAGCCGGCCGGACAGCTCGGCGGCGCTCAGCACGCCGGTCTCCGAGGCGAGGAGCGCGGCGAACACCCGCGCCGCCATGCGCTGCATGCCCGCCTCGACCAGCTCCGCCGCGAAGCGTTCGACGAACGTCATCGGCTCCGAGGACTCTTCGGCCACCGCCATCACCTCCCGTCCCGAAGTTTATACACTTCCTTAACTTCACAAATTTGTGAATCTACTGTACGTTCAGAAGCATGACGAAGGCAATCAGTGTGGCCGGACTGCACAAGTCCTTCGGCCGCACGCGCGCACTGGACGGCCTCGACCTGACCGTCGAGGAGGGGGAGGTGCACGGCTTCCTGGGGCCCAACGGCGCCGGCAAGTCCACCACCATCCGCATCCTGCTCGGCCTGCTGCGCGCGGACCGGGGTGCCGCCCAGCTGCTCGGCGGCGACCCGTGGCGCGACGCCGTCACCCTGCACCGGCGCCTGGCGTACGTCCCGGGTGACGTCACCCTCTGGCGCAACCTCAGCGGGGGCGAGGTCATCGACCTGCTGGGTCGGCTGCGCGGCGGGCTGGACGAGGTCCGCAGGCGGCAGCTGCTGGAGCGCTTCGAGCTGGACCCGACGAAGAAGGGCCGCGCGTACTCCAAGGGCAACCGGCAGAAGGTCGCGCTCGTCGCTGCGTTCGCCTCCGACGTGGACCTGCTGATACTCGACGAGCCCACCTCCGGCCTCGACCCGCTGATGGAGGAGGTCTTCCGCGAGTGCGTCCGCGAGGAACGCGACCGCGGCCGGACGGTGCTGCTGTCCAGTCACATCCTCAGCGAGGTCGAGGCCCTGTGCGACCGGGTCAGCATCATCCGGGGCGGGCGCACGGTGGAGACCGGGAGCCTGACCGAGCTGCGGCACCTCACCCGTACCTCGGTCACCGCGGAGCTGGCCGGCCGGCCGAACGGCCTCGGCCAACTGCCGGGCGTGCACGACCTCGACGTGCGCGGCAACCACGTCCGGCTCCAGGTCGACACCGACAAGCTCGACGCCGTGCTGAGGCAGTTGAGCGAGACGGGCGTGCGCAGCCTGACCAGCACGCCGCCCACGCTGGAGGAGCTGTTCCTGCGGCACTACGAAGACAGCCCTGCCGACCCTGCCGGCACCACCGGCGCCGTCGCGGCCGACGCGGAGGCCCGACGATGAACGCGCTCACCGGGACGGGCACGCTCACGCGGCTCGCGCTGCGCAGGGACCGCGTCATGATCCCGGCGTGGGTCGTGCCGATCGCCCTGCTGGTCGCGTCCACCGCGTCGGCCTTCGGCGGCCTCTACGACACCCCGGCGGAACGCGCCGGGGTCGCGGCGAGCACGGCGGGCAACGGCTCGCTGCGCGCCCTGTACGGACCGGTGTTCGACACGAGCATCGGGGGCCTGACGGCCTGGCGCATGATGGCCTTCGGTGCGGCGCTGGCCGGACTGATGGCGCTGCTGCTGGTCGTCCGGCACACCCGGGAGGAAGAGGAGGCCGGCCGGCTGGAGCTGGTCGGCGCGGGTGCCGTCGGACGACGGGCGCCGCTGGCTGCCGCCCTGGTCACCGGCACCGGGGCCTCGCTGCTCCTCGGACTGCTCGTCACCGCGGCCCTGCTCGGGCAGGGCGCGCGGGGCGCGGTGGCCTTCGGGATCGCCTTCGCCGGCGCGGGATGCTCCTTCGCCGCGGTCGCGGCCGTCGCGGCGCAGCTGACGGAAAGCGCGCGTGCGGCGCGGGGCATCGCGGGCGCGGTCCTGGGCCTCGCCTTCCTGATACGTGCCGTCGGCGACGCCGGCAGCGGCACCCTGACCTGGCTCTCGCCGCTGGGCTGGGCCGAGAACATACGCCCCTACGCGGACGAACGCTGGTGGGTGGCGGCCCTGTTCGCGGCCTGGGCCGCCGGTCTCGTCGCCGTCGCCTACGCCCTGGTGGCCCGGCGTGACATCGACGCCTCCCTGCTGCCGTCCCGCCCCGGCCCGGCCACCGCCGGTCCCCGTCTGCGTTCCGCCCAGGCCCTGGCCTGGCGGCTGCAGCGCGGCTCCTTGTGGGGGTGGACGGCGGGCTTCGCCGTGGGCGGCGGCGCGCTCGGCGGCCTCGCCAACGGAGCGGCCGACCTCGTCCGGGACAACGAGCAGCTGGCCGATGTCATGCGCGACATGGGCGGCGCCTCCGGGCTGGTCGACTCCTACCTCGCCTCCATGACCGGGGTGATGGGGATGATCGCCGCGATCTACGCCGTCCAGGCCGTGCTCCGGCTCCAGGGCGAGGAGAGCTCCGGCCGCGCCGAGCCCGTCCTCGCCACGCCCGTGGGGCGGGTGCGCTGGGCCGCGGGCCACGCACTGCTCGCCTTCGCCGGTTCCGTGCTCCTCATGGCCGTCTCCGGCCTCACCATGGGAATCGGTTACGGGGCGACGGCCGGCGACACGGGCGGCCAGATGTGGCGGCTGGCGGGGGCGGGCCTGGTGCAGCTGCCCGCGGTCTGGTGCGTGGCCGCGGTGGCGCTGCTGCTGTACGGCGCGGCACCGAAGGCGGCGCGGGCGAGCTGGGGGGTGGCGTCGCTGACGCTCGCCATCGGGCTCTACGGGCCGGCGCTCAAGCTCTCGCCCTGGGTGATGGACCTGTCCGTCTTCACGCACCTGCCGAAGGTGCCGTCGGCGGACGTCACCGTGACCCCGCTGGCGGTGCTCACCGTGCTGGCCCTCACGCTCGCGGCCCTCGGCCTCGCGGCGCTGCGCCGCCGCGACATCACCGCGTGAGCCGCGGGACCCGGCCACCGGGCCGGGTCCCGCAGCGATCCGGAGGACAGGACCTAACAGGTGACGCGCAGTTCGCGCAGACCGCGGATGACGTAGCCCTCGTTCCAGGCGGGCTCCGCCGCGAGCTCCAGCCGCGGGGCGCGGCGCAGCAGCGCCGTGAAGGACGCGGCGAGTTCGATGCGGGCCAGCGGCGCGCCGAGGCAGTAGTGGATGCCGGCGCCGAAGGTGATGTGCGGGTTGTCGGCGCGGGAGAGGTCCAGCCGGTCAGGGTCGGGGAAGCGCTCCGGGTCGCGGTTGGCGGAGCCGAAGAGCAGCGCCACCTCGCTGCCGCGCGGGATCACCGTGCCGCCCACCTCGATGTCGTCCAGCACCCAGCGCTCGAACATCTGCAGCGGGGTGTCGAAGCGCAGCAGCTCCTCGATCGCCGTCGGCAGCAGCTCCTCCGGTGCCGCGCGCAGCTCCGCCAGCTGCTCGGGGTGCCGGAAGAGCGTCCACCAGCCGTTGCCGGTGGTGTTGACGGTCGCCTCGTGGCCCGCGTTCAGCAGCAGCACGCAGGTGGAGACCATCTCCTGCTCGGTGAGCCGGTCGCCCTCGTCGTGCGCAGCGATCAGCGCGCTGATCAGGTCCTCGCCGGGCGCCTTGCGGCGTTCGGCGATCAGCTCGCGCAGGTAGGCGGAGAACTCCTCGCTCGCGCGGACCGCCCGGCGCGCGGCCTCCTCGGAGGGGTTGAGCTCGAACATCCCGACGATGTCGGCCGACCAGGGCCGCAGCAGGTGCCGGTCCGCGGCCGGTATCCCCAGCATCTCGGCGATGACGGCCACCGGCAGCGGTTCCGCGACCGTGGCGATGAGGTCGCCGCCGCCCTCCGCGACCAGCCGCTCCACCAGTTCCCCGGCGAGCCGCTGCACGGTCGGCGTGAGCCGCTCGACCGTACGCGGGGTGAACGCCTTGGAGACCAGCCGCCGGATGCGGGTGTGGTCGGGGGCCTCCAGGTCGAGCAGGCCGTTGCCGTTGAGCGTGGTGAAGGGCTCGTGCTCCGGCGGCGGCGCGGTGCGGCCGAACTCCTCGTGGGTGAAGCGGTGCAGGTACGTCCGCCCGAGGCGCCGGTCCCGCAGCAGCGCGCTGACGTCCGCGAAGTGCGGGATGAGCCACTGCCGGCTCGGCTCGAACCAGTGGGCGCGCCCCACCGCGCGCAGCCGGGCATACGCGGGGTAGGGGTCGGCGACGAACTGCGGCGACCAGGGATCGAAGGCGGTGGCAGTGCTGCTCATGTGCGGAGACTACCCTCCGCCCGTTCAGCCGCCCGGGGTGACCAGCCGCGCCTCGTAGGCGAAGACCGCCGCCTGGGTCCGGTCGCGCAGCCCCAGCTTCACCAGGACCCGGCTCACGTGCGTCTTGACCGTCGACTCGGCGACCACCAGATGGTCGGCGATCTCCGCGTTCGACAGTCCCTGGGCGACCAGCACGAGCACCTCGGTCTCACGCTCGGTGAGCTCCCCGACCCGGTCCTGGGCGGGCGGCCGGGGGGTGCCCAGCCGGTTGAACTCGGTGATCAGCCGCTTGGTGATCGCCGGGGCGAGCAGCGCGTCGCCGGCCGCCACGATCCGCACCCCGTCCGCGAGCTGACGGGCCGAGGCGTCCTTGAGCAGGAAGCCGGAGGCGCCCGCGCGCAGCGCCTGGTAGACGTACTCGTCCAGGTCGAAGGTGGTCAGCACGAGCACCTTCGCGTCGGCGTCCGCGGCGACGATCTCGCGGGTGGCCTCCAGGCCGTTGAGCTCGGGCATGCGGATGTCCATCAGCACGACGTCCGGCCGCAACGCCGCCACCTGCTCGATCGCCTGCCGTCCGTCGACGGCCTCGCCGACGACCTCGATGTCGGGCTGGGCGCCCAGCAGCACCGAGAAGCCCTCGCGGACCATCATCTGGTCGTCCGCGATCAGCACCCGGATGGTGTTCCCGGTCATGCACGCTCCCCGGGGACCGGGATGAACACGGAGACCTCGTAGCCGCCGTCCTCGGTGGGCCCGTCGGTCATCTCGCCGCTCAGCATCGCCACCCGCTCCCGCATGCCTGCTATGCCGTGTCCCGCTCCGGGTGACGGTTTCACCAGGCCGCGCGGCGGACCGTTGACGACGCGCAGCCCGAGCCCGCCGAGGACGTAACTGACCTCGACCCGGGCGGCGGCGCCCGGCGCGTGCCGCAGGCTGTTGCTCAGCGCCTCCTGGATGATCCGGTACGCCGACAGCTCCACTCCCTGCGGCAGCTCGCGCACCGCGCCGGTCACCGTCCGCTCCA
This sequence comes from Streptomyces sp. PA03-1a, assembly GCF_033792805.1. NCBI lineage: Bacteria > Bacillati > Actinomycetota > Actinomycetes > Kitasatosporales > Streptomycetaceae > Streptomyces > Streptomyces sp. PA03-1a. Next base: position 10,837 of record NZ_JARAVO010000040.1, on the reverse strand, counting down.
CCTCCAGCCCCGCCTCGCGCACGTTGGCCACGAGCCGGTCCAGGTCGGCGAGGGTCGGCTGCGGCGCGTCGGGGGCCTGGTAGTCCTCGGCACGTACGACCCCGAGGACGCGGCGCAGCTCGGTCAGGGCGATGACGGCGTTCTCGCGGATGATCGAGAAGCTCTTGGTCAGTTCCTCGGGCGGGTCCTCCACCCGGTACGGCGCGGCCTCCGCCTGGATCGCGATCACGGACATGTGGTGGGCGACGACGTCGTGCAGCTCACGGGCGATGGTCGTGCGCTCCTCCAGCAGCGTGCGCCGGGTCCGCTCGACCTCGGTCACCGCGACCTGGGCGGCGACCTCCTGCCGGGACTGGCGCAGCCCGCGCACCGCCGACACGACGGACAGCACGACGGCGGAGAGGAAGATCATGATGAACGGGTCCGAGCCGTACCCGCTCGACAGCCCCTGGAAGGCCAGCGCCAGAGCGGCGGTCAGCAGCCACATCTCGGCGGCCACCCGCGCCCGGGTGCGCGCCGCCACCACGCCCAGCACCGTCAGGTGCGAGACGAAGCCGGCGTCCGTCCACGGATACGTGGAGGACCAGCCGGAGCTGAACACCCCGGTGAGCACCGCGGCACCGACGGACAGCCACCACGCGCCGATCGGCCGGAACATCGTGGTGAGCAGGGGCACACCGGCCAGCAGCGCCAGCACGAAGCCGCCCGGCCCGCCCACGCTCTCCGTCGAGACGAACATCAGGAAGACCGTGAAGCAGGTCAGCGCCGCGTGCGGCATCCAGCGCGCGTACCCCCGGAGCCTGCGCGGCACCACCGCGAACAGCGGGTGCCCGTCGCGCAGCGGTGCCATCGGCCGGAAGGCGAAGGCATCGGTGATCAGGTCGTGCCGCAGCCCGCTGAGGGCGCCGCGGGCCATGCGGAGCTCGGTCCGCAGCGAGGTCTGGCTTGTCTCGGTCACGCTCTCACGGTAGGCAATCCGCGTGTCGCCGTCGTCACCTGCGAAGACGATGTGGGGGCGTCATCCTCAAGTAGGACCTCCCGCAGGAGGACGCCTCACCAGGCGAGCTGGGCGATCTCCTCGGCGACCACGGCCGCCGCGTCCGCCGCCGGGTCGATCACCGGGAAGTGGCCCACGCCCGCCAGCAGGGTCAGCTGGACCTCCTCCCCCGCCTTCGCCGATGCCGCCGCGAAGGCCTCCGCGACCTGCGGCGGTACGACCTCGTCGCGGTCGCCGTGCACGACGGTCACGGGGATGCCGGTGGGCAGCAGCGCGGCCGGGTCGGTCTCGGCGCGGCGCTCGGCGAGCAGTTCGGGCCCGCCCAGCAGTTCGGCGACCGCCCCGGAGCACACGTCGCGCTCCACGGCGGCCTCGAAGTCGGCGATGGGCGCGAGCGCCACCACCCCGCGCAGCGTGGGCGCGCCGGGGCGGTGCCAGCGCGACCCGGCCGGCAGCACGTGCCGGGCGGCCGCCCACAGCGCGAGGTGGCCGCCGGCCGAGTGACCGGTGAGCACGATCCGCCGGACGTCGACGGTGTCCTCGCCCAGGGCGGCCACGGCCAGCGCCGCGACGGCGTCGGTGGCGGCCGCCACGTCGTCGAAGGTGTCCGGCCAGCGGCCCGCGACCGTACCGCCGTCGCCCCGGCGGTACTCCACCGAGGCCACCGCGAAACCGTGCCGGGCGAGCAGGTCCGCGAGCGGTGAGACGTGCGTCCTGTCGTACGGCGCCCGCCAGGCGCCGCCGTGCAGCAGCACGACCAGCGGCCCCGGCCGTGTGCCGCCCGCCCCGGGCCGCGGACGGTAGAAGTCCACGACCTGGTCCGGGTGGTCGCCGTAGGCGGCCGTGGCGTCCGGGGGGACGGGGGCGTGCGAGAACGCGGACGCCTCCTCGGCCGCGGCCCGCTCCGCGGGGTCCCGCGGAGCGGACCGGGGCCCCACCGCGTCGGCGCGGCCGTCGGCGCCCGCCGCAATGGTGTCGCTCGACGAGGTGGGATCGGACATGCGTTACCGCGTCCCTTCCAGGACCTGGGCCAGCACCCGCGCCGCCCGCTCCGCGTCCGCGAAGCGCGTGTACAGCGGGGTGAATCCGAAGCGGAGGATATCCGGCTCGCGGAAGTCGCCGACGACGCCCCTGGCGATCAGCTCCCCCATCACCGCGCCCGCCCCGGGGCAGCGCAGCGCGACCTGGCTGCCCCGCTCGGCGTGCGCGGCCGGGGTGACCGACCGTACGGCGCCGTCCGGCACGTACGCCGCGACGCACTCCAGGAAGAAGTCGGTGAGGGCGAGGCTCTTGGCCCGAACGGCGTCCAGGGACACGCCGTCCCAGACGTCGAGGGCCGTGTCCAGCGCCAGCAGCGACAGGATCTCCGGGGTGCCGACCCGGCCGCGGACGCTGCCGTCGGCGGGCCGGTAGGCGGCCTCCATCGCGAACGGGTCGCGGTGGGAGTTCCAGCCGGGGAGCGGGGAGTCGAAGCGCGGCTGCAGGTCACGGCGGACGTACAGGTACGCGGGCGCGCCGGGGCCGCCGTTGAGGTACTTGTACGTGCAGCCGACGGCCAGGTCCACGCCGTGCTCGTCCAGGCCGACCGGCAGGGCCCCGGCCGTGTGGCAGAGGTCCCAGACCACCAGGGCGCCGGCCGCGTGCACGGCGGCGGTGGTGGCCGGCAGGTCGTGCAGCCGGCCGGTGCGGTAGTCCACGTGGTTGACCAGCGCGACGGCGGTGCGCGGGCCCGCCGCGGCGGCGACCTCCGCGGCGTCGACCGCGCGGATCGCGCACCCGGTCATACGGGCGGCGGACTCCGCGATGTACCCGTCCGTGGGGAAGGTGGCGGCGTCGACCAGCACCTCGTCACGGGCCGGATCGGTCTGCCGGGCCATCCGGACGGCGCCGACGACGGCCTTGAAGACGTTGACGCTGGTGGAGTCCCCGGCCACGACCTGGCCGGGTCCGGCGCCTATGAGCGCGCCGATGCGGTCGCCGATCCGCTCCGGCGCCGTCCACCAGCCGCTCTCGGTCCAGGAGCGGATGCGCAACTGCCCCCACTCGCGCGCGACCACGTCCGCCATCCGGTCCTGCACCCCGGCGGGCAGCGCGCCCAGCGAGTTGCCGTCCAGGTAGATCACGTCGTCCAGCACGAAGCGGTCGCGGAGCTTGGCCAGCTCGTCGGCGGTGTCAAGGCGGGCGGCCCGCGCCGCCGGGGACTCGGTGGGCTTCATCGCGTCAGACATGGCTGCGGGCCGTCCAGAGCTCGGGGAACACGTTCTTGGTCGCGCGCTTCTCCAGCCAGGAGACCCCGGCGGAGCCTCCGGTGCCGGTCTTGGCGCCCATCGCGCGGCGGGTCGCCACCAGGTGGTCGTTGCGCCAGCGCCACACCAGCTCGGCCACCTCGGTCAGCGCCTCGCCCAGCCGGACGAGTTCGTCCTCCTGGTCACCGGAGTAGACGGCCTGCCAGGCCCGCTCGACCGCCGGGTCGGCCTCGTAGCGCTGCGAGAGGTCGTCGCGCTGCGGGACGTCGTGGCCGCGGCGGGCCAGCAGCCGCAGCACCTCGTCGTAGAGGCTGGGTTCGTGCAGCGCCTTCTGCAGCTCGTCGTGCACCCGCGGCGCGCCGCGGTGCGGGACCAGCATCGACGCGGACTTCTCACCGAGCAGGAACTCCATGCGCCGGTACATCGCCGACTGGAAGCCCGAGCCCTCGCCGAGGGCGGCGCGGTAGGCGTTGAACTGCGCCGGGGTGAGGTGGGCGATCGGCTCCCACGAGGCGTTGAGCGACTGCAGTTCGTAGGTGCTGCGCTTGAGCGCGGCCAGCGCGGTGGGCAGGTCGTCGGCCGCGAGCGCACGGGAGGCGGTCTCCCACTCGTGCACGATGACGGTGAACCACAGCTCCATGACCTGGGTGGTCACCAGGAAGACCATCTCGCCGGGGTCGTCGGAGCGGGGGTGCTGCAGATGGGTGAGGACGTCAGCCTGGACGTAGTCCTCGTACGGGGTGGTCCCTTCGAAGTCCAGGTTCGGGGCCTCGGGGGCCGCCTGGGAAACGTCGGGGCGGTGGGACATCGGTGTCTCCGTGGATACGAGCTACCGGGTAGCGGTCTGTCCCGCGCGCCGTCGCGGCGGGACCCCGGTCCCCTCGGGCCCGCGCCCTACCGGCGCCGGGCCCAACGGGCATCATGCGTGGTCAGAGCACGCTACGGCAAGACCTGCCCGGCGCGCGCGCCGGACAGGTCGGGGGTGGATGCCGTGGTCAGCGGCGGGGCGGTGGCTCAGCCGAGGGTGTCGGCGGCGGTCTGGGAGGAGTCCCGCAGGAAGGTGCTGCAGCGCTCGTACTCCTCCTGCTCGCCGATCGCCTGGGCGGCGCGCGCCAGGGCGTGCAGGGCCCGCAGGAAGCCACGGTTGGGCTCGTGCTCCCAGGGCACCGGGCCGTGGCCCTTCCAGCCGTTGCGGCGCAGCGCGTCCAGGCCGCGGTGGTAACCGGTGCGGGCGTAGGCGTACGACTCGACGACCCGGCCGCCCTCGAAGGCGTCGTCCGCGAGCTGCGCCCAGGCCAGGGAGGACACCGGGTACTTGGCGGCGACCTCGGAGGGGGCCGCTCCGGAGGCGAGCAGCTCGCGCGGCTCGGGGTCGTCGGGCAGGTTCGTCGGGGGCGGTCCCCCGAGCAGGTTCTCGTGAATGGCCATGGGTTCCAGTATGGCCGGGGCCCGGCCCTCCGCGTGGAAGGGCCGGGCCCGGTGCGTACCGCCGTGCGGGGCGGTTACTTGAGCTTGGTGCCGGCGGAGCGCAGGTCCTGGCAGGCCTCGAGGACGCGGGCGGCCATGCCGGCCTCGGCCAGCTTGCCCCAGCTGCGCGGGTCGTAGGTCTTCTTGTCGCCGACCTCGCCGTCGATCTTCAGCACACCGTCGTAGTTGCGGAGCACGTGGTCCGCGACCGGACGGGTGAAGGCGTACTGCGTGTCGGTGTCGATGTTCATCTTGACCACGCCGTTCTCCAGCGCGGTGGCGATCTCCTCCTTGGTGGAGCCGGAGCCGCCGTGGAAGACGAAGTTGAACGGGTCCTGCTTGCCGAACTTGGCGGCCACGCCCTCCGCGAGCTCCTTCAGCAGCTCGGGACGGAGCACGACGTTGCCCGGCTTGTAGACGCCGTGGACGTTGCCGAAGGATGCGGCGAGCAGGTACCGGCCCTTCTCGCCCAGGCCCAGCGCCTCGGCGGTGCGGATGGCGTCCTCGACCGTGGTGTACAGCTTGTCGTTGATCTCGTGGGTGACGCCGTCCTCCTCGCCGCCGGTGGGGGTGATCTCCACCTCGAGGATGATCTTCGCCTTGGCGGCCTCGGCCAGCAGCTCCTGGGCGATGGCGAGGTTGTGGTCGAGGGTCTCGGCGGAGCCGTCCCACATGTGCGACTGGAACAGCGGGTTGCGGCCGGCCGCCACGCGCTCCTGGGAGATCGCCAGCAGCGGGCGCACGTAGCCGTCCAGCTTGTCCTTCGGGCAGTGGTCGGTGTGCAGCGCGATGTTGACGGGGTACTTCTCGGCGACGACGTGCGCGAACTCGGCCAGCGCCACCGAACCGGTGACCATGTCCTTCTTGTACTGGCCACCGAGGAACTCGGCGCCGCCCGTCGAGATCTGGACGATGCCGTCGCTCTCCGCCTCCGCGAAGCCGCGCAGCGCGGCGTGCAGGGTCTGGGTCGAGGTCACGTTGATGGCCGGGTAGGCGAACTTGCCGGCCTTCGCCCGGTCGAGCATCTCGTTGTAGATCTCGGGGGTTGCGATGGGCATCTGTCCGCTCCTTGTGATGTGCGGGTTGTTCGGTGAGTGACCCTGACCTGGGATCGACGTCATCGTCGCCCCCATCTTGGCAGACTTGCGCGAGAGCTCCACACACTGCGCAGCACGGACATACCTCAGGGGTGAAGGGTTTCACGTGAAACCCTTCACCCCTGAGGGAAAGCCCAGGTCAGACGGCCAATCAGCCCAGACCGAGATCGTCCAGACCGAAGGCGCGGACGTACGGGAGACCCGCCTCCGCGATGGCCCCGGCGGCGCCCCGCTCGACGATCACGGCGACGGCCACGACCTCGGCGCCGGCCTCGCGCGCGGCCTCCACCGCGGTCAGCGGCGAGCCGCCGGTGGTCGAGGTGTCCTCGACCACCAGCACCCGGCGGCCCGTGATGTCCGGCCCCTCGATGCGGCGCTGCATGCCGTGCGCCTTCTGCGCCTTGCGCACCACGAAGGCGTCCAGCCGGCGGCCGCGGGCCGCGGCGGCGTGCAGCATCGAGGTGGCGACCGGGTCGGCGCCGAGGGTGAGCCCGCCGACGGCGTCGAAGTCCAGGTCGGCGGTGGCGTCGAGCATCACCTGACCCACCAGCGGAGCGGCTTCGGCGTCCAGCGTGATCCGGCGCAGGTCGATGTAGTAGTCGGCCTCGAGACCCGAGGAGAGGGTCACCTTGCCGTGCACCACGGCCTTGTCCTTGATCTGCTGCAGCAGGGCATCACGCGCGTCGCTCATGGCCACGAGCCTAGCCCAGCGGCTCCCAGGCCCAGGTGGCGCGCATCTCCAACGGGTCGATCGGGGTGACCAGACGCGGCGCGGTGTTCAGCCCGTTCGGGGGGCCCGACTGCGGTTCCACGCAGATGGCCGGGGGCTGTTCGTCGTAGACGACGACCCACTCGGCGGGGCTGGTGATCCGCAGCCGCAGCTCGCCCGGCCACGTCAGGGTGACGTCCACACCGTCGGGCATGCCGAAGCAGTCGTCCCAGGGGCGGGGCCCCGGCTCCACCCGGCGGCCGGTGGGCAGGTGGTCCTCGCCGCGCTCCTCCATCCAGCCGGGGGTGAAGTCGATCAGGGCGTCCTGCCCGCCCCGGCCGAGGTTGCGCAGGAACCAGGGGTGCCAGCCGGCCTGGGCCGGGAAGGAGTCGTCCGTGGTCTCCACGCTCATCGTGAGGTCCAGGCGGTCCTCGGACAGCTCGAAGCGCTGGCTGACCCGGCCCTTGTACGGCCAGGGCTCGGCCAGGTCGTAGTAGAAGCAGACGCTGGTGCCGGTGGCGCCCGGGGCCTTGTGCCAGGCGACGTGCCGGCCGGTGCCGTGGATGGCGTGCGGGCCCGCGTCCCGCGGCATCTGGTGCAGCACCCCGCCGTTGCGGAACTGCCCGTCCCGGGTGCGGCCGCACCACGGGACCATCGGGAAGGACCCGAAGTTGGGGCCCTGCCGCAGCAGCTCGACGCCGCCGACGGTCAGCGAGCCGACACGGCAGCCGAGATCCGGAAGGATCGTCAGCCGCGCCGGTCCGGCTTCGAGTTGGACTGCGTGCTCGTCGTCTCGCCCGTCAGGGGTCTCATCCGTGGCCACGGATGAGACCCTACGGGAACGAGCGCCTGCGCCGCCGCAGCACCCGCCCCGCGACCACGGCCGACAGCAGCAGCGCCGCCGCGGCCGGCGCGTAACGGCGCAGCGACGCGGCCGCGGCGCCGCTCTGCGGTGCGGGCACCGGGGCGTAGCGGCCGCGCGGCGGGGCGTGGTCGACCTCCTCGGCGCTGCGGCCGATCAGGGTGCGGCGGGCGTGCGCGGCCTCCGCGGGCAGGTCGATCCCGGCCGGGTCCTCGGGGACCCTGGCCACCGCCTCCGCTCCGGGCAGCACCTCGCCGACGGCCTCCGCGCCGTCCGCGTCCTCCAGCTCGGGGAGCTCCTCCAGCTCACGCAGCTCCTGGGCGTCGTGCCCGGCGAACTCGTCGAGCTGCGCGGGCAGGTCGTCGGCGAGGTCCTCGACACCGGCTTCCTCCACAACCGGCTCGGGCGCCCCGGCCGGTGCCTGCTCCTCCAGGTCGGAGGTGAGCGCGGCGACGAAACGGTCCAGCAGGCGGTGGCCGGCGGAGGTGACCGTCGCCTCCTCGTACTCGCCGAGCCGCCCGTCGGCCTGCACGGTGCCGGTGAAGGTCAGCAGGGCACCGCCCGACACGGCGTCCACGCCGAGCTCCAGCGCCAGCTTGACCGTGCCCGCGCCGCGCGACTCCACCGCCTCGCCCTCGACGGCCAGCCCGCCGCCGCGCGGGACCAGTCGCAGCGTGCCGCGGTAGGTGATGGTCGAGCCGCCGATCCGGAGCCTCAGCCGGCCGGCGAGCCCCTCCTCGGCGCCGGCGTCCCGCTGGAGGCCGGGCACGCAGCGCGCCACGCGCTCCAGGTCGGCGAGGGACCGGCGAATGGTTTCGGCCGGAAACGGAACGAACACCTCATGCGGCTCCATGCCGCGAGCCTAATCCGCCGGGCGGTGCTTCGGTGCCGATTCACCGCCGGTTCGCCCTCACCCGGAGCGCGGATGCATCAGCGTCGACGGGGGCAGGTCACGCAGCGGGGACCGCGCGGCCCGCCGGACCGCCGAGGCGAGCACGGCGGGGGACAGCGACCGCAGCCGCGGCGCGTCCGCGGGCAGCCGCGGGGCCGGGGCGCGGTGCGGGGCGGCGAGGACGAAGCCCCAGTCCTCGTCCTCGCGGCCGGTGCCGATCCAGTAGTCGGCGGTGCGCAGCCCGGACGCCCGTACCGTCGCGTCGACGGTCCAGAAGCCGCGCCGGGCGGCGCCGGGCGCTCCCGCGTGCACCGCGAGCCGCCCACCCGGGGCGAGCACGCGCCCGGCCAGCCCGTAGAACTCCTGCGAGTACAGCTTGGCGCTGCGCGAGATCCCCGGGTCGGGGAGGTCGGCGAGCACGACGTCGTACCCGCCCGGCGGTCGCGGCGGGCCTTCCTGCCGCAGCCAGTCGAAGACGTCCGCGGCGGCCACCTCGACCCGGGGGTCGCGGTAGGCGTGCCGGTTGAGGCGGGCCAGCGCCGCGTCGTCCCGCGCCAGGGCGACGAGCCGGGCGTCGGGGTCGACCAGGGTCACCGAGCCGACCCCCCGGTAGCGCAGCACCTCGCGCAGCGCGAGCCCGTCGCCACCGCCGAGGATCAGCACCCGGCGGTGCCGGCCCGCCATGGCGGGGTGCACCAGCGCCTCGTGGTAGCGGTACTCGTCCCGGTCGCGGACCCGCAGCCGGCCGTCGAGGAAGAGCTGCAACGGAGCCGAGGTGAGCACGACCTCCTGGACGGCGGTCTGCTCGGCGAACCGCACGTCGCCGCCGTACACCGCCTGCCGGGCCGCCCGCTCGAACGGCCCGGCGGCCCAGGCCGCCGCCGCCAGCACCGCGAGGACCACGAGGTTGGCGGCGATCAGCCGGGCCCTGGCACGTGGCGTGACGTCACTGCGGAAGAGCCAGAGCACGATGGCGCCGCCCGCCACGGCGTTGACCGCGCCCGTGACGAGCGCCCCGGTCAGCTGGCCGTAACAGGGCAACAGCAGGAAGGGGAAGGCCAACCCGCCGACCAGCGCGCCCACGTAGTCCGCGGCAAAGAGGTCGGCGACCGCACCGCCCGCGTCCTGCCGCCGGACCCGCTGGATCAGCGTCATCAGCAGCGGTATCTCGGCGCCGATGAGAACGCCGATCGCGAAGGCGAAGACCGCCATCGCGGGCCGGGACTGGCCGAACCAGGCAAAGCTGGCGTACAGCGCCATCACCGAGAGCCCGCCGACCAGCGCCAGCACGATCTCGACGGCCGCGAAGCCGATCGCCGGCGCGCAGCTGAGCCGCTTGGCCAGCAGGGAGCCGACGCCCATGGCGAAGACCATCACGGACAGCACGATCGACGCCTGCGTCACGGAGTCGCCGACCAGGTACGAGGCGAGGGCGACCAGTTCGAGCTCGTACACCAGGCCGCAGGCGGCGCAGACGAAGACCGCGGCCAGGACCAGCGCCCTGGCCGCGGCCACCGGGACGGGGAGCCGCAGCCTGCAGACGCGCGGGGCGGCCCGGGCCGTACGGGAGGTGGACTGGTCGATCATGCTTGCACGCTATGTCAGGTATGTGGCGGTCCACGTCACCCACAGGGGTGCAATTCGTGGCACTTGGCGGCGCGTTGACGCCGTGTCGGCCACGGGCGTACCACCGCGCTCACGGCTGCGCGCTGAGGGTCGAACGGGTCGCCACCAGGCGTCCTTCCTGGGGGTACGCGTGCCAGGTGCGCCACAGGACGCTGCCGCCGCGGTACTGCACCAGCATCGCGGTGAAGGCGTGCGGATCACCCGGGAACGTCCCCGCGAGGCCATTGGGGTGATCGGCCACCAGCGCGAGCAGCTCCTGCGCCCGCCCCGCGAAGCCTCCCCGGGAGAGCGTCTCGATCCGCGCCGCGAACTCGTAGTCCCAGCCGGCGATCCGCCGCGCCACACCGAACGGCAGCGGCGCGCTGGTGCCCGGCAGGCAGGCGACGGTCTCCGAGCAGCGGCCGCGGGCCGAGTCCAGGATGACCTGGTGGGAGGCGCCGAGCAGCCGCAGCTGAACCTGGACGCCGGGGGCCGCGGGCGCGTCGGAACCGGCGCCCGGGAGCTCGCGGTCGAGCACGGCGAGCGCCGGCAGCTCGTCCTTCCCCAGACACCAGGCCAGGTCGCCGGCGCGGGTGTCGGTGTAGGCGGTCTGAAGCATGGTGAGCATGAAGTCGGCTCCGCAGGCACATCGCGAGCAAGCGAGGGGAGGTCACGGGCATGGTGGGAGAGGACGCGCCGACCCGCGCCTGTGGGGGGAGAACGTCCGTCGGCTCGTGCCCACGAGGGGTCGGTGAATACGCAATCATGAATGGCGCGTCGCCTTCAGCGTTTTTACCCATCTCCACCCCCTTTACATCCGCAAGGGCCCGGACGGGTTCAGGTGTTCACTACAAATGCGCCCGACGGGTGAGTAACCCACCGGGCGCATATGCGATTCGGCACGGGCAATACGCAATTTCGTATCGTCAGCTTCCGCCGCCGCAGCCCCCGCCGCCACAGCC